>JBLNAZ010000023.1:0-10956 GCA_050259615.1 Syntrophomonadaceae bacterium
CGGTGTTTAATTTCAAGCGCCACGCCGAAAGCGCCCATAAGTCCCGGCTCCGGCGGCACAATAATTTCTTTACCAGTAAGGGCAGCCATAGCAACGGGGACGGCCTTATTATAGCAGACGCCGCCCTGCATAAAAACTTTTTTACCCGCGGGGCGGTTGCCCTTAACGCGGTTATTATAGTTCATGCAGATTGAATAAACGAGTCCCGCAACAATATCCTCTTTTGAAAGCCCCTCGTGCAGAGCGTTCTTAACGTCGCTGCTTATAAAGGCTGCGCACTGGTCGTTGAAGTTTGGAGGGTTTTTGGCACGGAGCGCAATTTCGCCAATTTCCTTATAGTCGATATCGAGAGATTCCTTTGCAGCTTCCTCAAGGAAGGATCCCGTTCCGGCCGAGCAGGCCTCGTTCATAGCATAGTCTGAAGCGACGCCTGAAGTTATATAGGTATACTTTGCATCCTGCCCGCCGATTTCAAAGATGGTATCCACTTCCCTATCGAAGTATACAGTTGCGGCGGCGTGTGCAATAATTTCGTTAATGATTCCTTTAGTAAGCGCGTGGAGGCCCGCAATATGGCGCCCCGAGCCTGTAACCCCGAGTCCCGTAATTCTAACCGGGAGGGTAATCTGTTTTTTGATGCTTTCATAGCATTCAACCGAAGCCCTTACGGGGTCGCCGTTTGTGCGTAGGTACTCACTTGCAACGATAGCGTTATCGCTTTTTCTAAGGAGGACGGCTTTAGTTGTTGTAGAGCCCACATCGAGGCCGAGTATGCAGTTGTCGTTACTTTGAAGCGTGCCCCTTTGGAATTCCTTAAAATGGACGAGGTGAGTAAACTCGCTTAACGGTTTATGGAATGTAAAAAGGGAGTGTTTTTCTGAAAACAGGCTATTTATGTTAAATTCCAGGGTTTCATTTTTGAGGGCATATACCGCAGCTCCCAGGGCCTCGAAATAAGGAGCCTCTTCGGGAACGCTCACGCTGCCGAAATATTCTTTCAAAAAGCGCATTACGGCTTTGTTTCTTGATACGCCGCCTATCATAATAGCGCTTTCGTGGGGGACTCTTGAAGTAAGCTCAATTATTTTCTGCGCCATCATGCGTGCAAGTCCCGAGACCACATTTTCCTTTGCCACGCCCTTATTGAGTGCGTGCGTGCAGTCGGATTTGCAGAAAACGCTGCAGCGTCCTGAGATATTATAAGGATCGCCCTTTTCTCCGGCGTTTATGGCCTCTTCGATACCGAGGTCCATTCTTTTAATCTGCTGGAGGAAGAACTCCCCCGTACCGGAGGCGCACTTATTGCCGGTGCACACCTTAGAGATCCTGTTGTTCTTATCGAGCACATAGACCATAAAGCTTTCGCCGCCGGCGCTTATGATAATATCGCTTGAAAGTCCGAGGCAGCTTACTGCCGTTTCAATTGCCTCAGCTTCGGGAATAGAGGTAAGGTTTAAGAACTTTCTGAACTTTTTGCCAGTAACCGCAATTTTAGAAGGGACTGAATTCCTGTTAAACAGGTCTGAAATTACTTTTCCGGGGTTCCCGTTGTGTGCAATTATACGGGTCCGGTCGATATTTATTTCTCCGTGATTCTTGCTCAGATAAACAGCCGAAACTGTAGAGGCGCCCACGCAGACGCCCAATGATTTTTGAACAGCCATTAAAACTTTTATTTCCTTTTTGCTTTCAGGTCATTTGCAAGTTTATCAACCTGCGGCTTAAAATCCTTAAACTCCGGATCATTCTTTCCCAGCTGTCTGGATTTCTCAATATAGTTCAATGCTTCCTTAGTATTATTAACATCGGCAAGGAGTTTTGCCTTAACAAAATAGTTATAATAAGCAGGCTTAATAGAAATGGATTTATCCACCCACTGCATAGCCTCATCCTGGTGGACCTTATTATCGGCGGCATAGTTAGCAGAAGCGGCATAGACCACCCAGTCGTCCTTATCGGCATTATCCAGAGCTTTTTTGATATTGGAATAAGCTTTGGCGTCTATATCGAATTTAAGGTTAAAGGTGACCTTAATCTTTTCCCATTCTATATTAATATTAGCCGAGCTTGTAGTAACGTCGGAGAAGCAGAATCCCATGCTTTCCACGAATTCCGTCTTTTCGGGTTTAACCTTAAAGCGGAGGAAGTCCTTAGTGGAGTCGTAGTTAAAAGCGCCCCATTGTTTCCAGGTTTTATTTATAATGACGGTCCATTCATCCTGGCCGGGGACAGTAAAGAGTGCGTACTTGCCGGCGGGGACCTTATTGCCGTTAAGTTCGACGTCGTCGCTGAAGAAAATAGTAGTAGCCTCATCGGCGCCAGTACGCCAGACCTGGTTAAAGGGTACGAGTTCGCCCCAGATTTTTCTATTCTTAACGTTCGGGCGGCTATAGTTTATAGTGACGTCGAGGAGACCTATTCTCTGCATAACGGAAGCCTTTTGGCTTATGCGGGGCAGCTCCAGCTGGGCCCACGCAGTAGAAGCCCAAATGAGGAGGAGCAAGCAAATAAAAACGGAAAATCTTTTCATTTACAACCTGAGATTTGAAATTATTTTGAAATAAATTTATGAAATTTATGCAGAAATACAAAAGTTAAAAGGAGTCTTCATGAAGAAAAGGAAGGTTTAAGCGGGATAGCGGCAAATTTTGGATATTCAAGGGATATCAGCTTATAAGAAATCGGGGGATTTAGGGATGGGGAGGGGGATAATTCATTTATAATTTCTTTGTTTTAAGCCGCGGACAGCGGCTTAGTGTAGATAGCCCGGTGCCGAAGGCGCCGGGAACACGGGAATTCCCCCAAATTCCCAGAGGCGCCGCGGTCAGCCGCGCCATGTTTTTGGAATGCGATGAATTTATTAGGGAAATCCCAATACACGACAAATGTTGTTTAAATTTATTGAAATCATCCGTTACGGAATCCAAACATGTCGCCCCTCATCGGGGCTTTTCGGGTTTGGTTGGGGTCCTTTTCCCGGGGGTTCAGTCGCCCCCGTCCGGGGGCTTCCTCACCCCGGGCTATAGACAAAGCGCCCCTCTTCGGGGCTTAGTAATTGCGTAATTCAAGATGCTCAGATTTCATAAATAGATCTTCACGGACAAAAGAAAAATTTTAAATTAAGTTGATGCGTAAAGCCAGAGGCGGGTTTGAGACCCTGGGCTACAGATAGTAAACCGCCGGAGGGTGAAAAATTGGTTTGGCGGTTTGCGGACTTGAGTTTAAAAGATTATCTTGAGTGCATGAATCAAACTAAATTAAATATCCCGCACTATGCATTCAGTATCCACCTGGAATCATTGGATCCCGATGCCGGACAAATTGAGTTTGATATTCTGCTGAGGGTCTTCAGTAAACTGAAATCCTCCTTCCGCTCTTTTATCGAAATTGAATTCCTGAAGAATGAAACATTCCGCGACCTGTACTGCCGTAAACCCTCTATACTCGAATCCTTCAAAAAGGAAACGGAACTTATGGTGCTTTCTATGGATATTGACTCCCTCCGGGCTTCCATCGCCCCCGACCTCACTGAACATGACGCCTCTCTTTTTGAGCACGAAATTTTGTGCTGGAAAAGGGAAAAATTTAACGCCTATAAAGAAGACGTAATTTATTTAAATTATCATGAAGCTTCTTCTGTAAAAAGAATAGTCAGTAGTTATAGTACCGCGGAACGGGTAAAAATATATAAACCGGTTTTTGATGTGATAGCATACGATAAGAATTACAGAATAAGTCTCTTGGACGATTCCGGCAAGTGCTGCGGCATGATTGTTCCACCCCCTGATATTGTAAAAAAACAGATCATCCGCCCGGCTGAAAGCCTGGAAGTTTAATCGGACTCTGAATTTTATCCGGGTACCGGAGAGCTAAACCTTCAGGTGCATGTGTCTTTTCCAGCCAGATCTGTACTGTCGTTACACGTTTCTTATAACCGGTTTGCTGATATTTCTATTATCTGAAATATTTAATCAGAGCGTTTTATGAAATTTTCATCTTCAACTGAAAAGCAGCTTAAATTGGGGCCGGCGGCAATCAGCCTAAGCTATGCCATTATCAGCGCAGTATGGATCGTTGTAACCGATTATATTCTGGCCGATAAAATCAGCAATCCCATTATTCTCACGCATTACCAGACCTATAAGGGGTGGTTCTTTATTCTTGTTACAGCCCTGCTCCTTTATTATTTTCTTAGACTCGGCATAAAAATGATCCGCACGTCAACCGACGCACTTGTATTAAGCGAAAATAAGTACAGGACTCTCCTTGAGCAGGCATCCGACTGCATAATCCTTACGGATGACTCGGCCAATATTCTGGAAGCCAACTCCACTACGTGTGATCTCCTGGGATATGAGAAAAGCGAAATTCTGAATCATAACCTGAAGGATTTTGTACCCCCGGGGGATCTTGAAGCTTATCCGTTAAAATACAGGCAGCTTCAGACCGGCGAAAAGGTGCTGACAGAAAGAAGACTCAGGCATAAAAACGGAAAATTTATCAATGTTGAAATAAGCGCAAAGATGGTTATGAGCGGAATTGTCCAGGCCATAATACGCGACATTTCCGAAAGAAAGGAGATGGAAGACAGGCTCCGGCGCTCCGAGGAGCAGTACAGGCTTTTGTTCAGGGAAAATCCCCACCCGATGTGGGTCTTTGATAAAAACACATTCCGTTTCCTTGCCGTTAACAATGCCGCAATTGAACAGTACGGCTACTCCCGTGAAGAATTTCTTTCAATGACAATTAAAGACATACGACCGAAGGAGGACCTTCCGAGTCTTGATAATAATTTAAGGGAAACAATCTCTCAGGAGTATCATTCTTCAGGCCCCTGGAGGCACGTCAAGAAAAGCGGCCAGGTAATTTTTGTTGATATTACTTCTAATAATATCGCTTTTGAAGGCAGAGTGGCGCGCCTTACACTTGCAAACGACATTACCGAAAAGAAAATGGCTCTCGAAGCCCTGCAGGATAACGAGAAACGCTACAAAAGCCTCTTTGAATACTCCCCCATTTCCATATGGGAGGAGGACTTCTCCATAATCAAGAGTCATATCGATCTCCTGAAGACAACTGGAATTACGGATTTCAGGGATTACCTGGAAAAGTATCCCGAAGAGGTAACACAAAGCATAGAAATGGTGCGCATTCTAGATATAAATGAGGCCACGCTTGAACTTTTTGAGGCGGAAAAGAAAGAGGATATAATCAATGCTTTCCCCGGCATTGCCGAGCAGGAAAGCTACAGGGTCCAGAGGGAGTCAATTACCGCTATTGCAGAAGGCAAAACCAGATTTGAAGTCAGCTCCGTGCGCAGAACACTCAAAGGAAAGGAAATCCACGTATATATAAGATGGAACGTTGCAGAAGGATTCGAGGATACTTACGGCAAAGTTCTTGTCTCTATTGTGGATATAACTGAACTTAAGAAAACAGAAGAAGCCTTAAAAGAAAGCAATGAGGAGCTGAATAAGTTAAATGAGGAGCTGGAAGACCGCGTTAAGAAACGCACGGAACAGCTTGAAGCGGCAAATAAGGAACTGGAGGCTTTCAGCTATTCGGTATCGCACGACCTGAAGGCTCCTTTAAGGGCAATAGACGGATTTTCACAAATTCTGCTGGATGACTACGCTCCGCAGTTTAATCCCGAGGCCAAGAAATTCCTCAATATTATTTCTAAAAATGCGGGACAGATGGAGCAGCTCATAGAGGACCTTCTTTCATTTTCCAAGATCTACAACAGGGAAAAGAATGAGGTTGTGATAAATATGGACGCCATGGTGAAATCAATTACGGACCAGGTTTTAAAGGATAACGGCAGCCGAAGTATTTTATTTACAATCAAGGACCTTCCCGAAGCAGTAGGCGACCGCCCGATGCTGCAGCAGGTGTGGATTAATCTGATTTCAAACGCGGTAAAATTTACAAAAGACAGAGAAACGGCCCTTATTGAAATAGGCGGAGAGAAAAGGGAAAACGAGTTAGTCTACTATATTAAGGATAACGGCACAGGCTTTAATATGGAATATGCCTACAAGCTTTTTGGAGTCTTCCAGAGGCTGCACCCGGCTTCGGAATTTGAGGGTACAGGCGTGGGACTTGCAATTGTGCAGCGGATCCTCAGGCGGCACGAGGGGAAAATATGGGCTGAGGCTGAGCAGAGCAAGGGGGCAACATTCTTCTTTTCAATTCCCGTAAGAAGGCAGGGGCAGGAGCTTCTTAATTAAAGAGGCTTTAGAATAATTTGATTTTTGCCCGATTTTTGTTTCAATTATCTTAGATGGTCATTAAATCACTCTGGAGGGAAACAAAATGGCGATTAAATTTAGCAGTCCGGCATTCAAACACGGCGAACCGATTCCGGCAAAATACACCTGCGACGGACAGAATGTATCTCCCGCTCTTCAGTGGGAGGGGCTTCCTGACGGCACCAAAACGGTTGCAATTGTCCTGGAGGATCCGGATGCTCCGAGCGGGACTTTCATTCACTGGATTATTTACGACATACCGGCAAACGTTAAAGATCTTCAGGAAGGTGTGACTTCAACATTAAATCTGCCCGATGCAGCCGCAATGGGAACCAATGATGCGCGGAGGATCGGGTATTTCGGGCCGTGTCCCCCGTCGGGAGTTCATCATTATCATTTCAGGCTTTACGCCTTAAGTAGCGTCCTGAGGCTTGATGCGGGGGCAACGCTTAAGGAGCTGAATCTGGAGATGAAGGATCATCTTCTGGGCCAGGCCGAGCTGATGGGGACGTATAAGAGGAACAGATAGAGGAAGGGTTCAAGGTTCGAAGTTCAAAGTTCGAAGTTTCCGCCTCGGCGGATTCGAGGTTCGATGAAAAGGGACACGGGAATTGGTTTGGATCGTTTTCCCCCGGGCTGCGCCCGGGGGCTATCAACATGATACCGCTGCCGCGGCATCTGAATAAGTGGTTTTTACTAAAATTCCACCTGGATTTTATCTATTCCTTTTTCGTGAGTGAAGGGGATGGTTATTTCGTATATGCCGTTGTGATCTTCTGCTTTGTAATTTCCCTGCTGCACTTTTCCATTTATTATTACGCTCTTGGGTTTTGTGGGCGATATAACCCGCGTCTCATTTTTGTGTCCCTTGAATGCACTGATCTCAGCTATAAGAGTTTTTCCTTTGTAGCTGCATGAGATTACCTGCGCGTCTGTTGATTTGAGATACGG
The DNA here is from genome assembly GCA_050259615.1 of Syntrophomonadaceae bacterium. Classification (GTDB taxonomy): domain Bacteria; phylum Bacteroidota; class Ignavibacteria; order Ignavibacteriales; family SURF-24; genus JAAXKN01. Next base: position 7,203 of record JBLNAZ010000023.1, read on the forward strand.
CGCTGCGGGACTGCCAAGCGTAATTGCTATTTTACCCGGTTTCATTTCTTCATTCGGAATTACTGCCGATGAATAATCGCGCCCGTTGTAATTAATGCTTTTTATGTAATCCCCTTTTCCGCTTATTGTAACATTAAATTGCTTACCCGAGGCGTTCAGCGAAAATGCAACTGAATTCTGGCTGCCTGTATAGGGGTTAAAGCTTATGTTCCATTCATTCTCGTTTATTCCGAATAGATTATAAAGGCTGTAGATATACCATCCTGCAGCCCACATGAACTGCGGCTTATCTACTTTGCCGTAAACCGCTGGATTTTTGAAGTTACCGTTTCTGTATTCATACATCGCTGGCTGACCGTTGGGTCCCGCCATAACGCCGTCAACTGTCATTATGCGCCTTACAAAATCAAGAGCGTCCTGCCTCCTGCCGGCTGCCTTGAGTCCCAGTGCGTAAAATGCATTTCCCTGCGACCATATGCCGCCGTTGATGTAAAGAAACGGATCACCCGCTTCGTTTCCTGCAAATTTCAGGTATTCAATCAGCTTGTTGAAATCCATTGGATAAACCGCATATATTCCAAGCTTCTTATCCAGAAGCTTTTCTCCAGCCGTTTTTAACATTTCTTTTATTCTTTCTTCACTGAGCAGATTGAAATCGGCTGCAGGAAGGGATCCGATGTAGTAGTGCTTATCTTCCGATCCATCTTCAAAATAATTAATGAGGTATTTCAAAGAATCGTCCCAGAGCCTCGAGTTTAATTTTTCCTTCATCCTTGCAGATTCATTTTCCAGATCCGGAAGCTTTCCAGCGTTTTCACCCAGTCTTGAAGAAATATACTGGTAGTCCTTCATCGACTTAATTGCCATAATTGTCATGAAGGCCCTCGGCCCGTAGTTATGGCCAATATCCCACCAGTCGGGGCGGTATGCCCACATTATATCTTCCTTCCTGTTCTGCATTGTTTCAGAAAGGCTTTTAGTCAGGTAAGGATAGAGCTTTCTTAAAAGCACGGTATCGCCGGAGTGCCTTAAGTAGCTTGCAGAAAGCACAATAAACCAGAAGTGGTTCCAGTTATCGGGAGTGGCTAATTCAGTTACGTAGGCGCTGTCCTTCCAGTAATAGGCGTGGGGAATAATAAGGTCCTTATTGGAAAGCTTAATGGTATACTCAAGATCGTTTTTAACCCTTTCGAGGTCGAAGTTCACGCAGGCGAGGTCCGTTAAGAACACATCGTGCGAAAAATAAAAATTATATTCAGCAGGGCACGGCATGGGGCGTGTGGCGCCATTAATATAGTGCTGGTTAACTGACAATATTGCCTTGGCCCAGTCGTATGAGTGATCGAGATAGTTGTCCCCCGTTTTGAAACTTCCGATTTTACTCACGTAATCCAGCACGTTCTTTTCAAATAAACTTATTTCTTTTTTATAGTTTGAAAGCATGTAGCTTACAATGGACTTTCCTTCGCTTTGCTTACATGAGCCGATGATCTGAATGACAGTCATTTTTTCATTCGGGCGGAGTGTCTTTCTGTACAAATATTTGGATGCCGGGCGCCCGGGATGATCCTTGGGGATAAGCTTATCCTTTGTATCGACGCCTCCAGAAAACCAGAGCTCATTTTCAAATGCCCTGGTGCTTCCTTTTGTATAGTAGCTTACGGGAACCTCCCCGGCGTTTGCAGTAAAGGCCTGTGCGTTCTGGGTCTCGGGGTCGTCAAAGTTTGTATAAATTGCCGAGCCCTCCTTGTCAAAGGCCGTCCAGGCCGAGTCCTTCAGCTTAAACGTATGGCTCGTTCGAAGTGAAGTCTCGAGGTGCGTATCGAACTCAAATGCCTGTGCTGAAGAAGTCTTATTTGTAATTGTGTAGGTTACAATCATTGCAGGCTTTGTAGCAGAAAACCTGTAGGAGACTTCAACTGACTTATCCGGGTCGTCCTTACTGTATGTTACACTGTACGGGTTATGCCGGAAGGCGTATGGTCCAAGACCGATCTCCTCCCTTTTTCCGGAGCCAATTTTAAGTCCCAGCGACATTATGAACGACGTGTCGCGCCTCCAGTAGTCGGTTGAGAGGTCGATGCTGTTTGCAACAGGATAGTAGAAGCTGATGCGTTCAAGTGAAGGCGAAGAGTGGTGGCTTTCAATTCCCAGGAACTGGCTTCCCACTTCAATCTGCGCATCCCCTTTATAATTAACCGACATATCCTTCTGCTGCGCCAGGGAATAAAAGCTCCAGACAAGGATAAATGCAGTTACAGCCAGAGGGCACCGATTCAGTTTCATCTGAAATCTCCTCCTAGAGATAATCATTTATAGAATGACAGGATATTTTCTTTTTCGAACCGTTTGTTCCTGTAAAGGGTATTGTAAACTCCTCATCCGGCAGCATAATAAAGCCGTTATCGGCAAAGACAATTTCGGGGTGGCTGAGGCGCACAAAGAATGCCGGTTTTTGTGAAGTTACAACAACATGGTTTGAGAAGTTTTCGCTTATGCTTAATCCTGCAGAAGGAAGTTTAACATGTTTCCACTCCCCTTCCATGAAATAATTTCTGTGTATCAGCTTTTTATCGCGGTCGTATAAGGAAGCAAGCATGATGCTTTCTTTCCGGGAATCCTTTTCATATTCAGGGATAGTGAATATCCCGTTAGAATTTTCGCCAACCTCCACATCCAGCTTTGCAGTTTCCTGGACCTTGCCTTTAGGCATATATATTTCATGGATGCGGACTCTGCCTGTAAAGGTTTCGGGGCTGCTGTTCATAACCATGATTCCGGGAGAATTTTTTGTAAAAGCCACAGCCTGCTTCCGGAAGACGTGTTTTACAAAGTAGTATGCAAGTTTAGGCCTAAGGGCAGAATCAATTAGAGCCCAGCTGGAGACGGGCCAGCAGTCGTTAAGCTGCCAGATGACCGATCCGTTTGTATGAGGGTATCTGGAGCGCCAGTGTTCCAGGCATTCCTTAAGAGCAAGGGCCTGGTTAAGCTGTGTAAGATAAATAAAGTCCTTGATGTCTTCCCTTATGGGCAGGTGGGCGGAGAGGAACCGGTAGAGTCTTTCAGGGCCTTCCACCTGCTTGTTGTGAAATTCAAAGGTGCGGCTCTGGGGGTGTCTTTCCTTTTTAGGGAGCACCTCCTTAAGAGTCTCATAATTTGCGGGGGCCTGGAAGCCGAACTCAGTAACAAAGAGGCTGTCGTCGCTTTTTACGCTTTTATAGTCTATCCAGCGGCTCCAAATATCCCACTGGTGGCGGTTGCCGCTTTTAGTTGAATTGGGGTCTTCCCCTTTTCCAAACGGTGTTGAAGGCCAGTAGGGCCTTTCGGGGTCAAGCTTTTTTAATATGCCCGGAATAATTGAGTGGTAGATTTTATAGCCCGGCATCTTCTCGTAGGAGGTATGCTGGTCCTGGTACCATATCCACTCATTTTCATTGTTTCCGCACCAGAGGACAATTGATGGGTGGTGGCGGAGGCGCTCAATGTTTTGTTTAACCTCTTCCTTTACGCTCTCCAGCAGCTCATCTGTTTCGGGATACGCCGCACAGGCGAACATAAAATCCTGCCATACCAGAAGTCCAAGCTCGTCGCAGATATTATAGAAAGTATCCATTTCATAGATTCCGCCGCCCCAAACGCGGATTATGTTCATATTAGCTTCCTTAGCCTTACTAAGGAGGTTTTGATAAACGTCGTCGCCAAGTCTCGGCAGAAATGAATCCGAAGGGATCCAGCAGGCGCCCATTGCATAGAT
>JBLNAZ010000024.1:0-39268 GCA_050259615.1 Syntrophomonadaceae bacterium
ACAAGATCGTATGCGCGGGCCTTTACTCTTGCCGGATCTGTCAGCATGTATTCAACGTCCTCTAGCCTTGGAGAGGTAAAAGGATGATGCATTGCATAAAAACGTTTTGTATCCTCATCCCACTCGAAGAGAGGGAAGTCCGTAACCCATAAAAGCGCCGGCTTTGCGTCGGGCGTAATTAAACTGAGCCTGCGCGCCATCTCAAGCCTTAAGTATCCCATTACGGTAAGCGCTTTAAGGCGTGTGCCTGAAATAATGAAAATCAAATCTCCGGCTTCAGCGCCAAGCTTGTTTACAATTGCCTTCTGCTCCTCTTCGCTTAGGAACTTTACTGTCGGCGAATCCAGTCCGTCTTCTTTAACCCTCATCCATATGAGGCCTGAGGCTCCAAGCTTTTTAACAAAGTCTGTGAGCACGTCAAGCTGGTTTCTTGTGTAGTCGCCGCATCCTTTTGCAAGAAGGGAAGTAACAATGCCGCCTTTCGTTATTGAGTCCTGATAGACACGGAAAGTTGAATTCTTAAGTTCCTCGTTAAGTGTAACCATTTCAAGGCCGAATCTTAAGTCGGGCTTGTCGCTGCCGTACTTTTCCATGGCCTCGTCAAATGTAAGTCTTGGAATAGGAAGCGTAAGGTCGTAGCCTTTAACTTCCTTAAAGAACCTCTGCATCAGGCCCTCAACTATCCCGAAAACGTCTTCCTGGTCCACAAATGACATCTCAACGTCTATCTGTGTAAACTCCGGCTGGCGGTCGGCTCTTAAATCCTCGTCGCGGAAGCACTTTACCACCTGGAAGTAGCGGTCCATGCCTGCAACCATCAGTATCTGCTTATACTGCTGCGGCGACTGCGGCAGGGCGTAGAACTTTCCCTTATGCACGCGGCTCGGCACGAGGTAATCCCTTGCTCCCTCGGGAGTGCTTTTCATAAGAACAGGAGTTTCAATTTCAACAAAGCTGTTCTCGTCAAAATACTTTCTTGTTATCTGATACATCTTATGGCGCAGAAGCAGATTATTCTGCATCGAGGGGCGCCTTAAATCCAGGTATCTGTATTTTAACCTTAAGTCCTCGTTTGTATCCACGCTATCGGTTAACGGGAAAGGCGGTGTTTTTGCCTGGTTAAGTATTATGAGTTTATCCGCCATTACATCTATAAGTCCTGTAGCAAGCTGCGGGTTTTCAGTGCCCTCGGGGCGCCTTCTTACCTTGCCTACTACGGAAATTACGTACTCGCCTCTTAAGTCTTTTGCAAGCTCGTGAGTTTCTGAATTATAATGAGGCTCAAAGACTATCTGCGTTATGCCGTAGCGGTCGCGCATGTCGATGAATATTACGCCTCCGAGATCACGCCTGGTATCTACCCAGCCGTTAAGGACTACTTCCTCTCCAATGTTTTGCTCTCTCAGCTCTCCGCAGGTATGTGTTCGTGTCTTAAATTGCATCTGTTACTGATTACTCCAAATTTTATTATATTAAGCGCAAGATAATAAAAACTTCTTTTAATTTCGAATCAGCCCGCATAAATGTTAAGTTTTGAGTTTTAAGTTTTAAGTTATTTTGTACTTTCTTTACCTCTTCCTCTGCCTTTACCTTTCTCTTTGTATGGAATTTTAATATGTTCGCAGAAATAGAATTTGCCGTAAGAAATTAAAGAAGGATCCGATGGCCCCTTTTGAACCCAAGATCATCAGGAATATAAAAATATCCTGGAAGCTGAGGCTAACGGCTTTGGGCTTTCTTTTGCCCCTTGTAATACTGCTTTACCTCCTCATCTCTGAAAAGAACATAGCCATAGATTTTGCTGAAAAAGAATTAAAGGGAACAGTTTATCTCCAGCCTTTAAGCGAACTCTACAGGTACATGTGGCAGCTCGACCGCGAGGCAATCTACGGCAAAACAAACAGTAAGGTTGAAATACTTTCCGGAAAAGTTGACGCGGCCTTCAGGCGCCTTGATGAATATGAAAAGAAATTTCCATCCTACAGCAGGATATCCAATGATATAAAAGAAATTACAGCCTTAAGATCTGAATTCATCAATAGCTTTCCTGTAATTTCCATAAGGGAAAAGGGGTTAAAGAGCATGGAAATGCTGCAGAAGGTCCGCCTTGTAATGATTGACGTAGGGGACCTGTCGAACCTCATTCTGGATCCAAGGCTCGACAGCTACTACCTCATGAACACGGTTCTGATGAGAATTCCGGAAGAGACCTTTCAGATATACCAGATTATGCGCTATTCCGATATGATACATAAGGGTCTTAAGCTGAGTCCTGATGAAATTTCACGCGTCCTTGAGCTCAACGGGCTCTTAAAGAACTATATAGTTAAGACCGGGGCAACAATGGAATATGCCTTCGGGCGCAACGCGGGCGGACGGCTGGAAAGCGCCCTGAAGCCGAAACTGCAGGATGCAATAAACAAGTCGAAGCTATTTACTCAAATTTTGGACAGCGCCTTAAAAAACAGGACGGTTCCTGAAAAGGCTTTTTTTGAAGCTTCAGCCGTTCAGGCCCTGGACTCAAATTTCAAGCTCTGGAAAAGCTCCTCTGAAGAGCTGGATAACCTGATTAAAGAGCGCATTGGTGAGCTGAAATATAAAAAGTATTTAGCTCTCGGCGTTGCGGGTGTTTTTATACTGTTTACTACGATGATTTTTATTATTGTTTCTGGAAACATTACGCGTTCGGTACAAAGGCTGAATCAGGCAGCAGACAGGGTGTCTATTGGCGACCTGGATGCTGCGGTGGATATTAATGCAAAGGACGAACTTGGCAACCTGGGGCGCAGCTTTAACAAGATGGTTTCGGAACTAAGAAGCTCTATAAGAGAGAAAACAGAACGCTTTGAGGAAACGGAAAAAGAGCTTACACACAGAATCTCCGAGCACGAAAAACATGAAGAGGCCACAAGCCAGCAGCTGAGAAATCTTTCTTCCAGAATTCAGTCGATTAGGGAAGAGGAAAGAACTATGATTGCCCGCGAGATACACGATGAACTGGGACAGGTGCTTACAGTTCTGAAGATCCAGATATCGCTTCTTTCCAATAAACTGAGAGATGACCAGAGTTATTTAAAAGAAAAATTTGAATCCGCCAGCAGGGTGATTGATAAAACCGTTGAATCGGTGCAGAAGATATCGGCAAAGCTGCGCCCCGGCATACTCGACGACCTGGGACTTATACCCGCTATTGAATGGCAGGCGCAGGATTTTCAGAACAGTACAGGAATTAAGTGCGACTTAAGCCTCCCTAAAGAGGAAATTGAAATGGATGAGGAGAAATCCACAGCCATTTTCAGAATTTTCCAGGAGGCGCTTACAAATGTGGCCAGACACGCTAAGGCAGATCTTATATCTGTGTTTATGGGCATTTCAGGCAAAAACCTGGTACTGGAGGTGACAGACGACGGCATCGGAATTACAGAAAAACAGCTCTATCACCCCAGGTCGCTTGGACTTTTGGGCATGAAAGAGCGCGCTTATATTCTGGGCGGCTCGGTAGTGATTTCAGGAGAGCCCGGGCGCGGGACTTCTGTAAAGGTGGTTATGCCTGTAGCAAATGCTGCGGAGGGCTGGAGCCCTGAATTATAGAAGGATTAAACAAACAGCAGGGCAAGGTGAAATTGGAGGCTTGATTTTTAGGCGGGATTTATTTTGATTCCATATTCAATTTAGAAAATGGGGGAACCTCAGTTGATCAGAATTCTAATAGCAGACGACCACGCAATTGTACGCGAGGGCTTAAAGCAGATAGTTGCCGAAGAGACCGATATGAAGGTGCTTGGCGAGGCTGCCAATGCCAATGAAATGTTTGATCTTCTGAAGAAGGATAAGTGGAGCATTGTTGTCCTTGACATTAATATGCCCGGAAAAAGCGGTCTTGAGGCATTAAAAGAGATAAAAGTGCTCTATCCTGCGCTGCCAGTCCTTATTTTAAGCATGTATACCGAAGAGCAGTACGGCCTCAGAGCCATAAAGGCCGGGGCTGCGGGTTACCTTAAAAAGGTGAGTGCCCCGGACGAACTGGTAAAAGCCATAAGAAAAATTGTCTCGGGCGGAAGGTATATCAATGAGCAGCTGGCAGAAAAATTAGCCTCAATATTTGAATCAAAGAAAGGGGCGCTTCCTCACGAAATGCTTTCGGACAGGGAATACCAGATAATGTGCCGCATTGCCTCGGGAAAAACGGCAGAGGAGATTGCAGACGAGATCTCAATCAGCATCAATACGGTTTACTCATACCGCAACCGTATACTGGAGAAAATGAACATGAAGTCGAACGTGGAGCTGACGCAGTACGTTATTCACAACAAACTAATTGAGCTTGAATAGCCACGACCCTCCGCGGAGGGCCGTGGTTAGTCATAAAGAAATACATCTAAAATCCCCCCTGTAACAAAATTTATTACACCAATTTCACATTTTCTGCTGTTTTTCTCTTTTACCCGGCGTCGTATCTTGGCACTGTTAATATTCCATTTCCAGATGATAACTTGTACGGGGAAAAGCCTTGGGGGAGATGGCTAATCCTTGTACAAGTTTTTTTTTCTGCATTTCTGCCGGCCTTTATAACATCTCTGAACATTTAATATAATGCCCGTTTCCGCCCTTTCATTTTCATGCTATATTTTTGTATCTTGTCTTGCATTTTTAGAAAAATATTATGAGCATTATGAACGGGAAAAAACTTGCGGTTATTGCCGTAAGCGGAGGAATGGACAGCTGCGTAACTGCCGCTATTGCAATGAAGGACTATGAACCTGCCTTTGCACATTTTAATTACGGCCAAAGAACTGAAAAGCGCGAACTTAAGGCTTTTTTGGACATTGCTGACTATTATCAGGTAAAACACAGACTGATTATCGATTATACTCACCTGGCAAAAATTGGCGGATCATCCCTGACAGATATGTCTATCGATATAGAAAAGGCCGACCTTACGAGAACCGATGTGCCTATGTCTTATGTTCCATTCAGAAACGGCAATATCCTTTCGGCCTGCGCAAGCTGGGCTGAGGTTCTGGGAGCTGAGGCTGTTTTTATAGGCGCTGTATATGAGGATTCTTCGGGATACCCCGACTGCCGCCCTGAATTCTTCAGCTCTTTTGAAAAAATGCTTGACCTGGGTACAAAACCCGAGACTAAAATAAAAATTGAAACCCCCATTATTCATTTTTCCAAGGCGGAAATTGTTAAAAAGGGAATTGAACTGAATGCCCCATTGCACCTTTCCTGGTCCTGCTACCAAAATGAGGACGAGGCCTGCGGAGTATGCGACAGCTGCGCCTTAAGGCTGAGGGGGTTTAAGACGGCCGGACTGGAAGATCCAATAAGCTATAAGATCAGACCGGCTTATTAATTGAACTTTGAATTTGCTTGGTATTTTTATAAAGGAGATATAAATGGAAGATAGAGTAAAGATCCTGGAAGTATTTAAAAACCAGTATCCCGATAGAGATTATACGATAGTTCACGAGGCAGCCGAGTTTACATCGCTTTGTCCCAAAACAGGGCAGCCCGACTTTGCAACAATTACAATTGAGTATGTGCCGGAAGAACTCTGCGTGGAGCTTAAAAGCTTAAAGCTTTACCTGCAGTCGTTCAGGAACGAGGGAATTTTCTACGAAAGCGTAACCAATAAAATACTCGACGACCTGGTTGAAGCAACAAAGCCCCGCTATATGCATATAACCGCAGCCTTTCAGGTGCGCGGCGGAATCTCTTCGGTAATTGAAGCAGATTACGAAAGTGACGATTATAAAGAAAGCTACTGGGGAGAAAACTAAAAAGAAACGCTCCCGTAAGGAATGTAAAAACAGGAATTTTTGTCGGTAAGGATGCTCTATGTGCCGGTGCCAAAAAGTACGGGCACTTAAGCGGCCATCCTGAAAAATAGCGTCTGTGACATTTATCTTAGTTGTTTAATAAATGGCTTTCCATGCCGGTGATCCCGGATGGAGAAAACTCTAAAAAAAATCTTAAACTGGAGAAGTTATGGCAAAAAAGATAGTCAAGAGATCCTGGGCAGAGAACTTTAAGATCAAGGTCGTTGAACCAATTAAAATGACCACGAGAGAGTACAGGGAAAAAGCTGCTAAAGAAGCCGGATATAACACCTTCCTGCTGAAATCCGAAGATGTATATATAGATCTGCTTACGGACAGCGGTACAAACGCTATGAGCGACTATCAGTGGGCCGGCATGATGATTGGCGATGAAGCTTATGCCGGAAGCAAAAATTTTTACTACCTTTGGGATAATGTAAAAAAATATTATGGCCTCCCTTATTTCGTCCCTACTCATCAGGGAAGAGCTGCTGAACATATTGTTTCAAAAATACTCATTAAACCCGGTGATTATGTGCCCGGCAATATGTACTTTACTACTACACGCCTTCACCAGGAATTAGCCGGCGCTACTTTTGTCGACGTAATTATAGATGAAGCACATAATCCGGCAAGCGAACATCCGTTCAAGGGCAATATCGACCTTAATAAACTGGATAAGCTGGTTAAGGAAGTAGGCGCAAAGAAAATTCCTTATGTATGCATTGCAGGTCCTGTTAACATGGCAGGCGGACAGCCAGTCTCCATGGCAAACATAGTTGAAGTTGAAAAGTACTGCCAGAAGCACGGCATTAAATTGTGGATGGATGCCACACGCGCGGTTGAAAACGCATATTTTATTAAATTGCGCGAAAAAGGCTATAAGGAAAAGACCATAGCCCAGATCTTAAAAGAAATGGTTTCCCACTTTGAAGGCATCTGGGTCAGCGCCAAAAAAGACCTTATGGTTAACATCGGCGGAATTCTTGCTACAAGAAATAAAAAGGTTTTTGAGGAAGCAAGGAACCTGGTGGTGGTATATGAAGGTTTACATACTTACGGAGGCCTTGCCGGACGCGATATGGAAGCCATGGCCCGCGGAATCGAGGAAATGGTTGAGTTTGATACAATCAGGGCAAGAATAGGACAGGTTGAGTATTTCGGCCAAAGGCTCATGGAGTACAATGTGCCTATAGTTCACCCCATAGGCGGGCATGCTGTGTTCCTTGATGCAAAGAAATTCCTGCCTCACCTGAAGCAGACCGATTTCCCGGCTCAGACGCTCTGTAATGAAATCTATATCGATTCGGGTGTCCGCGCAATGGAAAGAGGTGTCGTTTCGGCAGGAAGAAATAAGGTTACTGGCGAGAATAACTTACCGAAACTTGAACTCGTACGCCTTACACTGCCAAGAAGAGTCTATACACAGGCTCACATAGACGTGGCAACTGAATCTATTGTTGAGGTTTTTGAGAAAAGAAAATCTATTAAAGGCCTGAAAATGATTTATGAACCTAAGTATCTCAGGTTCTTCCAGGCCAGGTTCGAAAAACTTAAATGATTTATGGCATCCGGGGCGGGCTGGAAAAAAGCCCGCCCCAAAGCCTTTGACTAGATAAATAATTTTTATGATTAATCCGGCAGAAGTAAAACAGGAATTTATTAAGAGCAGGGATAAGCTTTTCAGAAATCCCCAGCTTCAGAAAGATGCCTTCAGGTTCTGCGTGGCATACAGCCTCCTGGTTGAAGAGCACATCTTCATGATTGCCGGACAGGAAAAGCCGGATTTTGCCCTCGCCTCTGCCGGAAGTTTCAGCCGCAGGGAGCTCTCCCCGTATTCCGATATTGATATTATGTTCATTGCCGAAAAGATAGAGGACAATGAAACACAGATCACGGAATTCGTGAGGCTGCTCTGGGACTGCGGTATTGAGGTTTCGCACACTACGCGCGACTTCTACGACATTGAGAAATTCCTGAACAAGGACCTGCACACATTTACACAATTCTTTGAAACCCGCTTTCTGCTCGGCAATGAAAAAGTTTATAAAAAGTGGAACGGACAGATATTCTCGTCCATCGACGCTCAGTATATGCCGGAGCTCCTTTTGGAATTCTTCAGGGACATAGAATCCCGCTATATTAAGTACGGAAGTTCTGCAAAAACTTTGGAGCCTAATCTTAAAATGTCTGCCGGAGGCCTCAGGGATCTGCATGCGGTTGAATGGATGTACTCACTTAAAAACAGGGTGCTTCTTACTGAACAGTCGGAAATTACGCAGGCCGAGAGCTTCATCCACCGCCTGAGGGAAGAAAAGATTACTTCTGCAAATGAGTGCAAAAGCGTGCTGGAAAGCTACAGGTTTATCCTGAATGTCCGCAATATGCTTCATCTGATCAGCAAGCAGAGAAATGACCGCCTTGAATTCAGGGCTCAGACAAAAATTGCGCGCATTCTGAACTACAAAGGGGATTCATCCATACAGAACTTCATGCGCAATTATTTCCAGGCCGCAAATACTGTAAACCGCTTTTCCAAGACGATGATCAGGCGCTACGAAGAGGAAATTGCCTTCCCATTGTCCAACTTTTTGGCCGTAGACCTCGACGAGGATTTTACGCTTAAAGGCTCTACGCTTTCAATTAAGCACAGCCGCCTGCTTTCCCTTTCTGATATCTTAAGGGCATTTTACTACAGGGGACTCTACAGTGCCCGCTTCGACGAGAACCTGAGAAGCCTTGCAATTCAGAGCATAGAGCACATTGAACAGACTGAAAACAGCAGTAATAGTGAATCGCGGTCTTCCGTATTCTTCAGGGAAATACTCAGGCTTCCGAAGAATGTGGGCGAGACACTCATAAATATGAACGAACTGGGCGCCCTGAAGCTGATACTGCCGGAGTTCGGCGACCTGATAGGATTTTTTCAGGCGGGTGTATACCACAACTACACGGCTGATGAGCATACTTTAATTGCAATCAGTAATGTGGAAAGCCTTTTCGGGCAGGAGAGCGAACTGGGCAGGATTTACACGAGCCTTAAGGAAAAAGAAATTTTATATCTGTCGATTCTCCTGCACGATATTGCAAAGCCCGTAAGCGTTTCAGGCCACGAGATAATAGGAGCCGAAATTGCATCTTCGGTGATGTACCGTCTGGGTTATTCTGAAAAGGAAGCCGAACAGGTAAGCTTCCTGGTTGAGAACCATCTTATAATGGAACAGATTGCATTCAGAAGAAATCTGAATGACCCGGTGACGCTGAATAATTTTACGGCAAAGTTTTCTTCTTTGAAGGGACTGGACCTTTTGTATCTCCTTACATTTGCCGACCTTTCGGCCGTAAATCCCGTTGTATGGACGGAATGGAAAAGCGACCTTCTGGCAGAGCTTTACAGAAAAGCCAAGGCTATGCTGGTTGAACAGCTTACAGGCGAGGAGCTGCTTTTCTCAAGCACTATCAGCTTTCCGCAGGATGCCGTGGATCCCTCAATGCAGATGCATATAGAATCCATCGATGATATAGGCTATATACAGCACTTTTCCGAGGAGGAAATTTTAAGCCACCTTCTGGAAATCAGTAAAGGCTTAAGCCTCTCGGTTTTCTTTAAGCAGGTAAATGTTTTTACAAATATTACGATAATAGCCAGGGATTCCCCGTCCCTTCTTTCGCGCCTTTGCGGAGTGCTTTCCATTAACGACCTGAATATTCACGATGCAAGAATATTTACGCGCAAAGACGGGATTGTAATTGACAGTTTTAATGTAACGGATTTCAGGACTCACAAGCTGGTTGAACCCGAAAGGTATGAAAAAATAGAGAAGGACCTTAAGGCGGTAATTGAGGGAAGTTTCCAGCTGGTGCAGGAGTTCAAGCGCATGAAATCCAAATGGTGGCGCATAGAAAACAAATTCTTCAAGCGTTCCGGCAAGGTTAAAATTGCATTTGAAGAGCACGATAAATTTACAATTATAGATGTATTCTCACCCGACAGGCTCGGACTGCTTTATCAGATAACAAGAAAACTTTCCGAACTGGGTTTGTCCATCTACTTCGCTAAAATTTCCACCAAGGCAGATGATGTGGTGGATTCCTTCTACCTGCTCGACCGCAACGGAAAGAAGGTATCTCAGAACGATTACGAATTCATAAAGTATGAGCTCACCTCTGCCATTGAACAGATGTTATAAGAATAATAGGATTAAGACGTGAATTTCATGGAAAAAGAAAAGCCGATAGGAGTATTCGATTCGGGTATCGGCGGACTGACGGTTGTAAAAAGAATTTCCTCAATTTTACCCACAGAAAATATTGTTTATTTCGGTGATACCGCCCGCGTGCCCTACGGCTCAAAGTCCAACAGTACCGTAGTGGAATACTCGCTGCAGGATGCGGGATTTCTAATGAGTAAAAATGTTAAGGTTATTGTTGTTGCCTGCAACACGGCTTCATCAGTAGCTCTCGATGAACTCAGAAAATATTTTCATGTACCCGTAATAGGCATGATTGAACCGGGCGCGTCATTTGCGCTGAAAAGTACTTCTGCCGGGAAAATAGGGGTTATTGGTACAAATACCACCATAAATAATCAGGCATATTCAAAAGCAATACACCGCCTGAATCCAGATGTTGAGGTTTTTGAAAAAGCATGCCCCCTGTTTGTGCCGCTGGCAGAAGAAGGGTGGATTGATCACAAGGCTACATATCTTGTTGCCGAAGAGTACCTGAAGGAGTTAAAAGAAGCCCGGGTTGATACTCTTGTGCTTGGATGCACGCATTATCCGATACTTTACAAGGTGATTCAGGACGTAATGGGTCCCGATGTAAAGCTAATAGATTCGGGAATTGCAGCGGCGTCGGTTGTAAAAAGCGAGCTCGAAAGGATCGGCTTCTGTACAAATTCCTATTCCAACGGGCTGCAGGATTTCTATGTAAGCGATATACCGCAGAAGTTTAAGGAAGTTGCCGGGCTTTTTATGGGGAAGGAGCTTCAGCACATAAAGAGAATAGATCCCGAAAGCCTGACTATGATGAAGCCGGAAGCAAAGTAAAAGTTTATCATCAGAGGGATGTCGGGAACCGCTTCCCGGTATCCCTCTGTTTTACTTTTTAATTTTTAATTTTTAATTGACTTTCGCCATCAGAATTCCGCTAAGGCTTTTGGCGTCTACAAGATCGCCGTTTTTAATTTTTTCTTCTATTTCCTCACGCGTAAGCTCAAGCACTTCCATTCCGTGCTCGCCTTCCTCGCGGTTATGATTGCCGGGAGTGAGTCCTTTTGCCATATATATGTGGAGCACTTCCGTGCAGAAGCCGGGAGTTGTATAAATGGCGCCAAGCTTTGTTATTTCCTCCGCCTTGTATCCTGTTTCCTCCTCAAGCTCGCGCGTGGCGCATTTTAAGGGGTCCTCGCCAATTTCCAGCTTTCCTGCCGGAAGTTCAAGCAGAACCTTCTGCAGAGGGTAGCGGAACTGCTTTACAAAAATTATTCTGCCGTCGTCTTTTACCGGTACCACAACGGCTCCTCCCGGATGAATTGCAATTTCCCTGACTCCCGGGTTGCCGCTGTTATATTCAATCTGATCTACCTGCAGGTCAAATACCTTGCCTCTGAATAAAGTTTCGCTTTTAATTACTTTGAAATTCTTCATCATTTTCCTTTTAAAAATAAAGAGCAGGATAAAAGTTAAATATTTTTTAACAGTGTATCCTGCCCAAACGGATTCCGTTTAATTTTAACTTAAGTATTACACAAATCTTTTCTCATAATAAGGGATAAGTTCGCTGCCTAAAAATTTCAGCACGGCAGTAATCACTCCCAAATCATCCAGATACCCGATTAATGGAGTCAGATCCGGAATAGCATCAATGGGAGAAATAAAATAGATCAGGGCTCCCACTACAATTGCCTTGCGGTGCCATGATACATACGGGTCGCGCATATATCTGAACAAGGCTTTTATGTCCCGGGCAAATGAGATCCTTTTTCCGGCTCTTTCTAACTTTGTCCACAGCTCTTCATTAACAAATTCCTCTCCCTTTTTGTAATCCTTTTCGCTGGTATAGGGGTTTTCCAGTTCATCCAGGTCCGGGCGGTTGTAAATCATATTCCTTCCCTCTTATAATGTTTATTAAACCAGTCAAAAACAGTATTCCACCATACGCGGGCATTCTGGGGTTTTGTAACAAAGTGAGTTTCTGTCGGGAAATACAGGAACCTGCTTTCAACCCCTTTTCTCTGCAGTGAAGTAAATGCCTGAAAAGCCTGTTCTTCAGGCACGCGGAAATCCATACCTCCGTGCACAACGAGCATCGGTGTCTTGAAATTCTCCACGTACTGGTGCGGGGAAAACTTTCTGTAAAGAGGCCTGTTTGTCCAGGGCTTGCCCTTGTTTTCCCACTCAGGGAACCAGAGTTCCTCTGTAGTGCCGAACATGCTTTCAAGATTAAACACTCCGTCGTGGCATACCAGTGCGTTGAAGCGGTCTGTATGACCTTCGATCCAGTTGATCATATAACCGCCGTATGAAGCGCCGGCTGCGAAGGTATTTTTCCTGTCAACAAAGTTGTATTTACTTATAACATAATCATAGGCATTCATTAAATCAACATAAGGCTTGCCGCCCCAGTCGCCTGAAATTTCATCCGTAAATTTCTGTCCGTATCCCGTTGAGCCTCTCGGGTTGGTGGCTACTACTACATAGCCCTGGGCAGCAAACATCTGAAGGTTCCACCTGTAGTGGAAGTCGTCTTCCCAATGCCCCTGCGGGCCCCCGTGAATTAAGAACATCATAGGGTACTTCTTGTTCGGATCGAAAAATGGAGGCTTGACAAGAATGGACTGAACCTTTGCGCCTGCGGCACCTTTCGACCAGAATGTTTCAATCGGGTTCATTTCAAGCTGGCTTAAAAGCCCGGTGTTGGATGAAGTGAGCTGCTTAACGTTAGAACCGTCTGCATTCATAGAAAAAATTTCAGTAGGCAGGTTTGTTCTCATCTGGCTGAAATAAATTGTTTTGCCGTCGGGAGAAACGCCGAAAATATTATTAATGTGATCCTTTAAGAGAATGTCTATTTTGCCGGTAGCAAGGTCCATCCTGTATATTGAGTTATAAACCTCGTTAGCACAGTCGAAGTAAATTGACTTTGAGTCGGGCGACCAGGTAATATCGCCTACAGAGCGGTCGAAGCCTTTGGTCAGATCTTTTGTCGAACCGGTCTTCCTGTCGTAAAGCATAAGGCGCTGGCGGTCTGCTTCAAAGCCTGCTCTTTCCATGGAGCAGTATGCAATAAAGTTTCCGTCGGGTGAGTAAACGGGATTGTTATCGTTGCCGCGGCTTATGGAAATTTTTGTATAAGGGGTTTTGCCGTCTTTCTTTACGTCTTTAAGCTTAATGATATAAATATCGTTGTTCGTGCTTACGGCCAGGGTTTCAGCCTCATTCATTGTGAAGGCAATTTCCTGTCCGTCGGGAGAAAAGCTGTAGTCGTTTGCGCTTCCGAGTGCAATCGGGGGCACGTCGGCCTTGCTGTTAAGCGTCAGGTCAACGTATTCCTTTTTGCCGTTATCCATTAAGAACAGGTGGCTTCTTTTGTCACCTCTCCAGTTATCCCAGTGCCTGTACATAAGTTCTGTAAAGAGCGTGGCCTTTACCTTGCTTTTTTCTTTTTCTTCGTCTTTCTGCTTATTGCAGTCCTGGGTTGTGCACTCGGGATAGACAGAAGAAACAAATGCAGTTTTGCTTCCGTCGCGGGACAATACCTCTCCGCCGGCCCCGGAGTAAATATCTGTAAGTTCCTTATCTCCCGATCCGTCCAGAGAGCATTCGTGAAGCTGTCCGCCTATAGAGTAGACGATTCCTTTTCCGTCAGAAAGGAACTGGGGTTCGCTTTCATTTTTGTCTGAATTTTTCAGAGCTCTTAAGTCAGACCCGTCGCTGTTGACAAGCCATATATCTGCATTGCCTTTATTTTCATCCATGCTGTAGGATGTAATTACAAATGCAATGGTTTTTCCGTCGGGTGAGAGAACAGGTGAGCTGACTCTTTTCATTGCCCACAGGTCGTCCACTGTAAGGGCGTGCTTCTGCTGCGGGTAAATTAATAACGACGGCAGTAAAAATATTACTGCGACTAAAAGAAATTTTTTCATTTATGCCTCTGGATGATTAAATTAATTAAAGGTAAAAATATACAACTGCCGCCTCAAAAGTCAACATATTATTAAGCTCTGAAAGCGCACAATTTATCAATTTTAGTGGTTTGATATTAGCGGCCTTTTTTATTAGTTTTAGATGCTAAAAACAAAGAAGTTCCAAGGAGAATTATGCGGGCGATTATTCCGGTTGCGGGTTTCGGCAGCAGATTAAAACCTCATACATACTCAATACCAAAAGTGTTGCTGAATGTTGGAGGCAAGCCGATAATAGGTCACATAATTGACAAGATATTAAGCGAGAATATAAATAAAGCTACGTTTGTTATCGGTCACCTGGGCGAAATGATAAAAGATTATGTTTCGGATACATATCCGGAACTAAAAGCCGACTTTGTTGAGCAGAAAGAGATGCAGGGCCTGGGACACGCAATCTATATGGCCGTGCCTACTTTCGATGAAAAAGAAATATTTATAATTCTGGGCGACACAATTTTTGACGTCGACGTGAAGGCTGTTTTACGGAACAAACAGACCGCCCTTGGCGTTAAGACTGTAGAAGATCCGGGCAGATTCGGCGTTGCAGTATGTGAAAACGGAAAGATAGTCAGGCTCGTTGAAAAGCCTAAAACTCTCGTTTCAAAGCTTGCTCTTGTAGGCCTTTATTATATCGCTGATGCAGAAAAGCTCGTAAATTCGCTGAATGAACTCATCAGGCGCGATATCAGAACCAAAGGTGAACTTCAGCTTACTGACGCCCTCCAGATAATGATAGAATCGGGTGAAGACATCACTACTTTCCCCGTTGAAGGGTGGTACGATTGCGGAAAGCCGGAAACACTGCTCTCTACAAACCAGTTCATACTGGAAAGAGATGCAATGAGACACGATATTAAGTCTGTTGTTATAAACGAACCCGTGTTCATTGCCCCGAGCGCAATGGTTAAAAATTGCGTCATAGGCCCATATGCTACAATCTCGGAAGGATGCACTATCACCGACAGCATAATTAAAAACTCAATTGTGGGTTCCGACGCTACTGTTAAATGTGCTATACTTGATCATTCGATTATCGGCAACTCAACTCAGGTAAAAGGAAATTTCAAAAGACTGAATGCCGGGGATTCTTCAGAAATAGAGTTCTTTTAAATGTTAAGTGTTAAGTTTTAAGTTATGCGCGCCCGCTTTGGGGGGATGATAACTTAAAACTTAAAACTCAAAACTTAAACTAAAACAGAAGGTAGAAGAAAATGTCATATTTTTTCACATCTGAATCCGTATCAGAAGGACATCCGGATAAAGTGGCCGATGCCATCAGTGACGGAGTATTGGATGCAATTTACAAAACTGATCCCAAGGCAAGAGTAGCCTGCGAGACTTTCGTTACAACAGGACTTGTACTTGTTGGAGGAGAGATAACAACAAAGGCTTATATCGATATACAGGACGTGGTAAGAAAAACCGTGGAGAAAATAGGCTACACGAGTGCAGACTATAAGTTTGACAGCGAGAGCTGCTCAGTCCTGAATGCCATACACTCACAGTCGCCAGACATTGCAATGGGAGTGGATAAGGGAGGAGCCGGCGACCAGGGCATCATGTTCGGCTACGCATGCGACCAGACAGAGGAACTAATGCCTATGCCTATCGTGTATGCTCATAAGCTCGTACTTAAACTTGCCGAGATCAGAAAGCGCAACAACGGACTCATGCCTTACCTGAGGCCTGATGCCAAAAGCCAGGTTACAATTGAATATGACGAGATGAATAATCCCTTAAGAGTTGACGCTGTTGTAATCTCGACACAGCACGACGGCGACGTATCACAGAAGAAGATTAAAGAAGACGTAATTGAACAGGTTATAAAGAAGGTCATACCATCTAAGTTCTTAGACAAAAAGACCAAGTACTTTGTAAACCCCACAGGACGCTTTGAAATCGGCGGTCCTCACGGAGACTCAGGTCTTACAGGACGCAAGATCATAGTTGACACATATGGCGGCTGGGCACCTCACGGAGGCGGAGCATTCTCAGGAAAAGATCCCTCGAAGGTAGACCGCAGCGCAACCTATGCAGCCCGCCACATTGCAAAGAACGTTGTTGCAAGCGGCCTTGCAAAAGAATGCCTCGTTCAGGTAGCATATGCAATAGGCGTAGCAGAGCCGGTTTCAATATTTGTTGAGACAAAGGGTACAGGAGTAATTTCTGACAAAGAGATCTCAAAGATGATCATGAAGGAAGTTGACCTTACACCTAAGGGGATCATTGAACGCCTGAAGCTTCGCAGACCAATTTATCAGAAGACAAGCGCCTACGGACACTTTGGACGTAACGACAAGGACTTCACATGGGAGAAGCTGGACTTAGTACCAGCCTTTAAGAAGTACGTTCCAAAGCCAGCAAAAGCTGCAGTTAAAGCCGCAGCAGAAGCTAAGCCTGCTGTAAAAACAACCAAGGCCGTAAAGACCACTAAGGCGGTAAAAGCTGTAAAAACCACTAAAGCAGTAAAAGCTGCTGTTAAAACAGCTAAAAAGAAGTAAAAAAGAAGTCTACTTTAAATAAAAGAAGAAGGGTGTGTGAAAAATGGACGAAGTAGTAGAAAAACAGTACGTAAAATTTAAGGTAAAGGATATCTCACTTGCCGAATGGGGAAGAAAAGAGATTTCTCTTGCCGAGGCAGAAATGCCGGGCCTTATGGCATTAAGACGGGACCTTGGACCCAAGAAGCCCTTAAAAGGAGCCAGAATTGCCGGATGCCTTCATATGACAATCCAGACCGCAGTCTTAATTGAGACTTTAGTTGAGCTTGGAGCCGAGGTAACGTGGTCATCATGCAACATATTCTCCACACAGGACCATGCAGCAGCAGCCATTGCAGCCTCAGGCATTTCGGTCTATGCATGGAAAGGCATGAATGCCGAGGAATTCGACTGGTGCATCGAGCAGACACTGTTCTTTGGAGAGGGAAGAAAACCCTTAAACATGATTTTGGATGACGGCGGCGATCTTACAAATATGGTCCTGGACAAGTACCCTGAACTCGTTAAGGAAATTAGGGGACTTTCTGAAGAGACAACAACAGGCGTCCACAGATTATATGACAGAGTGGAAAAAGGAACTCTTCCAATGCCGGCTATTAACGTCAACGACTCTGTTACAAAGAGCAAGTTCGACAACAAGTACGGATGCCGCGAAAGCCTTGTTGACGCTATTCGCCGTGCAACAGACCTCATGATGGCAGGCAAGGTTGCAGTTGTTGCAGGCTACGGAGATGTTGGTAAGGGATCGGCTCAGAGCTTAAGGAGTGCAGGAGTGCGTGTAATTGTAACTGAAATAGATCCCATATGCGCCCTTCAGGCAGCAATGGACGGCTATGAAGTTAAGAAGATGACAAACGCCATTCCAAGAGCAAACATTGTAGTTACCTGTACTGGCAATAAGTCTATTGTAAAGGAAGAGCACTTCCGCTTAATGAAGGATAAGACAGTTGTCTGCAACATAGGTCACTTCGATACAGAGATCGATATGGCATGGCTTAATAAAACTTACGGACAGACTAAAGATACCATTAAGCCCCAGGTGGATAAGTACACAATTGAGGGTAAGGATATCATAGTCTTAGCCGAGGGTAGACTCGTAAACTTAGGCTGTGCAACAGGACACCCGTCTTTTGTAATGAGCAATTCATTTACCAATCAGTGCCTGGCTCAGCTTGAGCTCTGGAATAATTCAGATAAGTACGAGAACAAGGTTTACATGCTGCCTAAGCATTTAGATGAGAAAGTGGCCCGTCTGCACTTAGATCAGATAGGTGTTGAGCTTGATACACTCTCACAGGAGCAGGCAGAATACATTGGTGTTAAGGTTGAAGGCCCTTATAAGCCTGACTACTACCGCTATTAATCTTAAATAGCATTTCACACATTCTAAAAAGCCCGGACCCCCGATTAGGGGATTCCGGGCTTTTTGATTTCCTTTGCGTTTAACTTCGAACTTCGAACTTCGAACCCGTCCTCCTATGGAGGACGTTAATTTTTAATTGCTTTCAAACACGCCTGCAACCTGTGTGCCGCAGTTATAGCACTTGCCATTCCGGAGCCTGTTTGATATTACGCTGTGCCAGTCGCGCTTAATTAAAGGGGTGTGGCAGTTGGGGCAGTATGTGGTCTGTCCTTCGGTGTTATGGACGTTCCCCACATAGCAGTACTTAATCCCTGCCTCTAATGCAATCCTTCTTGCCATCTCCAGCGTGGATGATGGAGTGCGGCTTTTATCTGTCATCCTGAAATCCGGATGAAATGCCGTAAAGTGATGAGGCACCGAGTCGCCCAGGTTTTCCACAACCCAGCCCGTCATTCTCTTCAGCTCTTCTTCGGAATCGTTTTCTCCAGGAATAAGAAGAGTCGTGATCTCAAACCATACATCCGTTTCATTCTTAAGCCACACGAGCGTATCCAGCACTGGCTCCAGGTGAGAGTATGTAACCTTATGGTAAAAGTCTTCTGTAAAGCCTTTTAAGTCCACGTTTGCGGCGTCAATATATTTATAGACATCCTTACGGGCCTCCTTATCTATATATCCCGCCGTAACCATTACGGATTTCAGCCCCTCCTCGCGCGCAATCCTGGAGATATCTATTACATACTCGCCGAAGATTGTAGGGTCGTTATATGTATATGCTATTGAAGGAGCGCCGTACTGTTTGGCCGCCTGAACAACTTTTTCCGGGGAGGCTTCAAAGGAATTCTCGTCGTCGAGCCTTGCCTTGCTGATCGACCAGTTCTGGCAGAATTTGCACCCCAGGTTGCAGCCCGCTGTACCGAAACTCAGTATGGAAGTCCCGGGCAGAAAGTGATTAAGGGGTTTTTTCTCTATCGGGTCGAGTCCGAATCCGGTGGGTCTTCCGTAGCCCAGGGAATAAAGCTCTCCTCCTATATTCTGCCGTATAAAACAGAAGCCTGCCTGGCCTTCGCCAAGCTTGCAGTAGCGGGGGCAGAGCGTGCAGAGAATTTTCCCGTCCACAGTTTTTTCCCACCACCGGGCCAGTTTGAATTTTTCTTTCGTTTCCATTATAATAATTTAAGTTTAAATATGTTTTACTTACCAAAAATTGCAAAATAATTAAATGATAATAAATCCCATTTAATAGTAGCCGTTTGGGGAAGAATATTGCGGTATTAAAAATAAAAACACCCGTAAAGGAACAGTAGTTCCGCTTGCGGGTGCTTCTTAAAATTCTGCGACAGGTGAAATTAAAGTTTATTTTTTCTTTTTTGTCTTTGACGATGCCGGCGCAGAATCTTTCTTTTTTTCCACTTTTACCTGCGTCTGCCCGTTCTGCTTCAGGAGGCCGTTGGTGCCGTTTTTCTTGATTGCAGGCTTAATTTTGGCATACATTTCCTTGAGCTTCTTTTCCACGAGTCCGAAAACTGTATTCTGCTCAAAGTGGCCGCTTCTGTTGAGTTTTCCGGCCTTAACGCCCGTAAGTATTTCCACCGCCTCTTCTATTCTGGAAATGGCATAAATGTGAAAAGCCTTATTTTTAACCGCTTCAATTATCTCATCCTTCAGCATCAGGTCCTTAACATTCTGTATGGGAATAATTACGCCCTGGCGTTTATTAAGGCCGCGCCTTTTGCAGACGTCAAAGAACCCTTCGAGTTTTTCATTAACGCCGCCTATGGGCTGTATGTCGCCTTTCTGGTTTACAGAGCCTGTGATGGCAATGGACTGTTTAATTGGGAGCTCCGAAAAAGTTGAAAGCAGGGCGCATATTTCTGCAGCCGAGGCGCTGTCGCCGTCAATGAGGCCGTAACCCTGCTCAAAGACCAGGCTTGCCGAGAAAGAAAGCGGTATTCTCTGGCCGAAAGTTTCCCTGAAATATCCCGAGGTTATAAGTACGCCTTTGTTATGCGTGCTGCCGCTGAGTCCTGCCTCACGTTCAACGTTAATGAGACTTCCCGTACCAAGTGAAACCGAAGCCGTAATTCTGGTCGGTTTACCGAATGAAAAATAATCCGAACCGTAAACCGCAAGCCCGTTCACCTGGCCTGTTCTTTCTCCTTCGGTATCAATCAGAATGCTTCCTTCTTCTATCATTTCAGAGATCTTGCATTCATAAAGGGCGTGGCGTTCGCGGCTGTTATTGTAAGCCTGATGCACATGATAATCACATACGATCGACTCTCCGTTATCCCTGGCCCAGAAGCTTGATTCTCTCAGCAGGTCGGCTATAAAAGAAAATCTTGTGGTCAGTTTTTCCTTCTGCCCGGCGTAGCGGGAGCTGTATTCTATTACGGCTGCGATGGCAGATTTGTCGAACTCCATAAGCTTTTCATGTTCTATAAGCTTTTTTATTACGCCGGCATATTCAGCTAAATTATGGTCGGTTCTCTTCATCTCGTAATCAAAGTCGGCTTTGATCTTAAATATCTTCTTAAAATCATCCTCATATGCAGCCAGCATGGAATACATATACTGGTTCCCGATAAAAATTACTTTTGTATTGCATTCAATTGCCTCCGGCTTTAAGACCGTAGGGGAGAACTGGTAATTGCTGAAGAAGTCCTGTATTTCCAGCTTGCCGTACATCAGAACGCGCTTCAAAGTCTTCCAGACGCCCGGCTCCTGAAAGGCATCCATTGCGTTTAAGACCAGGTAGCCCCCGTTGGCCTTCAGGTATGAGCCCGCCTTGATTTTTGTAAAATCCGCATACCAGCCGCCGTGCCCGTCTGAAAACTTCTCAATTGTACCGAAAAGGTTATTGTAGGAAGGGGTGGTTTCAATAACAATCGGGCATTCATTGGTATGTGTGTTATCCAATATAATATTTACTTCATACTCTTTATAGTAGTCTATTAAAATTCCTTCAGGGGTTTCTTCCGTTTTAGGGTGAACGCCCTTGAACACATCAAGCGAATTAAGTATGTTTGCCTCCACATCGTCCAGGTATTTACCAACCTTCTCTCCCTTGTATTTATCTTTTATGTTACTGATTGCGCCTTTTACAATCACGTTAACGGTTTCTTTTTCCAGCTGCTGGAGCTTTTCCTGATAATCCTGGCTGAGCTTAAGCCCCTTTTTAAATACACTCTGGAGTTCCTCCTGGTAAAGGGCATATTTGGTGGAAATTTCCAGGGCTTTTTCTTTATTGATTTTACCTTTGCGCACCTGTTCTTCCAGCTGCTGAATAAAAATGGGCTGGTTTTCAACTACCGGGAGCACCTCGGGCCGTGAAGCTTCCCCCACTTTTACCTGTCCCAGTGAAAAGTTCTCCTTCTTTAGCTTTTCCTCAAAGGAATTCATGAGCACCTGTTCCTGGCTGCTGAATTCAGAAAGAATTTTCTTCCTTTCGACTTTATAGGTTTCAGCTTCAAGTGCCTGCGGAATTTTATTCTGAAGGTACTGAATTGTGGAAGAAAGATCGTACTTGAATTTTGCCGCTTCTCCCGCCGGAAATACGAGAAGCAGGGGATTATCCTGATCCTCAAAATTGTTGACGTAGGCGTAATCGTTAAGAACCGGGCACTTGGGCCTTATGGTTTCAAGCATCTGCTTAACCGTAGTTGCCTTGCCGGTTCCGGAGAGTCCGGTAATAAAAACATTATAGCCCGGGCTCCAGAGTTCCACGCCTATTTTCAGGGCTTTTAGGGCCCTTTCCTGCCCGATAATTTCATTTATCGGCGCAATCTCACCCGTGGAATCAAAGTTAAATACTTCGGGGCTGCATTTCAATTTTAGTTCTTCAGGTTTTAACTCCTTATGCCCATGGGATTTAACAGCTTTCATCTTAGAACCCTATATGGTGAATGTATAAGATGAAAATAAGAAATTAAAAGAACAATTCCTGCAAAATTTCTGAAGCTGAAATTCAATGAAACATATGAAAGCTATGAAGTTAAAGAGTTTATGTTTTAACAATTTTTATGTAAATAAAATATTTGCCACGCAGCAGATTTTGCTTGCTAAATGTCTTTGCGGAAATTAGATTTAGGGTAAGAAAAAATGCCCTAATGTTAAGCTAAAGTATAAGCCTCTGCTCACCGATGATTTGTAGTTATGTTTTCATTCTGTTCAGCCCGCACTCTCAGTTTTCTGGCAGTTCCTAAGTATTGCACGAACATAATAAAGTCCAAATAATAAAGTTCATTCTTTTCATCCAGGGGGAAAATGAAAAAAATCTACCGCTTTATTTCTGTTATATTCTTTTTAGCAGTGCTTTCAGCTTCTATTGGTGCACAGTCTACGGAAACTAAACCGAATATAACGGATGAGCCCGGCTTCGGCTGCGGTCTGCTTGAGGGAGGCTATGCTTCCGATTTAAGTGCTTATAAGGGGGATACACTTAAATTCTACATTTCGACACACGCGCTGCAGTTTGACCTGAAAATCTACAGATACGGCAGAACAAAAGAACTTGTTGCTACAATTCCGCAATTAACAGGCGGAATACATGAAGTAAGACAGGATGATGCAGTCTATAAAAACGGATGCGGCTGGCCCGAGACGGCAAGACTCGTAATTCCGCAGGACTGGAAGCCGGGAGCCTACCTGGCAGAATTTCCGGTCAATAACGATTCCATTAATCCGGTTCTTTTCTTCGTCAAGGATAGCAAAACAACAAACAGGCTTTTGGTTGTTTGCGCCACAAATACCTACCAGGCATACAATATGTTCGGGGGCAAGAGTTCCTATCCCGCATACAGCAGCGAGGGAGGATCCGGCATTTGGTTCAACAATTCTGAAAAACTCTCTTTTTTCAGACCGTTTAACAGAAACAATCATAGTAAAGTAAACCGCGGCAGTTTTTATGCTTACGATTCCAAGCTGATCAAATGGCTGGAAGAGGAAGGCTACGACGCGGATGTTGTTTCGGATACCGATCTCGACCGCGATCCCACATATCTCAACAAGCACAAAGTTCTTCTTCTTACAGGGCATAACGAGTACTGGAGCCGAAAGATGAGGGAAAATGTGGAAGCTTTCCTGAACCTGGGAGGCCACTTTATGTGCCTGAGCGGAAATACGTGCTGGTGGCAGATTAGATATGAAAATAACTATCACACTTTTGTATGTTATAAGCATAACCCCTCAGATCCGTATTTCAAAACGGATAATGGAACCCAGGAATGGTACACAATTCAAAGGGAAAATAATTTCCTCGGCACGAGCTATGAAAACGGGGGACAGACAAATTACCTCACGTGCCTGCCGTGGCAGGACGGATTCGGAGGCTTCATCGTTAGAAATTCACAGCACTGGGCCTATGAAAATACCGGACTGGCAGAAGGCGATACGCTGGGATACTATGCCGATTCCTCTATTGTGGGCTACGAAACAGATGCCGCACTTTTTAAGTATAAAAACGGTCTGCCTGTTGTTACAGGAGAAGATAATACTCCCCTGAACTTTAAATTGCTGGGAGTTTCTCCCGCAAACCACACTTCCGCAAATGCGCCCGAAGAATGGGCTACAATGGGAATATTCAGGTATAATAAAGACAGAAACCCTAAAGCCGGATATGTCTTTAATGCCGCAACAGTCAGATGGGCCTGGGGACTCCAATCCCATTCAACTACAGTTTCAAAAATGACTAAAAATATACTCGAGCATTTTCTGAATAACTGCTTTCCTCCAGAGTTCGTTTCCTGGTGGCCGCATGCCGCAAAGGCAGAGTGGCGCCTTAAAACGTTTATGCCTTTCAATTACAGGAAAATTGAAATCCAGCAGGGCAGAAGAGTGAACTTCAGGGTTTCTGCAGTGGATGAAAACAGGCAGGAGATCAGCTACTCCTGGACAGTAAACGACACCGTTCAGCTTTCAGGTGACCGGTATATGAAATTCGATTCCCGTGAACACATTAACGGGCGTAATATAGTAAAATCATTTGTCTATAACTCCAAAGATACCTCCTCCATAACCTGGGAAGTAAATGTAATTCCGGGTGCGGAAAATATTAAAATTGCCAGTAAACCAGCGTCTTTCTTCACTCCGGGAAAAGAATTTTCCTATGTGCCCGGAATTAATAGCAGAAAAGAGGCACTCGTTCACTACAGGATAGACCACATGCCCGACTGGATGACTTTCGATGCGTCCCGCAATGTGTTCTCTGGAATCCCTACACCTGAAGCTCCTATGGAAGACAGTATTTCTGTTGCGGCTGTGGACAATATGGGGGATATAGATTATCAGGCGTTTGTGCTGCGCAGCGCTTCAATGACGGCCCTTACAGACAATGACCAGCAGCCGGCTGATTTTGAACTGTTCCAGAATTATCCGAATCCATTTAACGGAATGACTAAAATCAGATTCTATGTAAAGAATCCTGCCCGCGCAGAGCTGATAATTACAAACCTGCAGGGACAAAGATTGCGAACCTTTAAATTTGAAGAGGTTCCTAAGGGTTACCATGATATAATGTGGGATGGAAAAAATGAATCCGGAAATACTGTTGCTTCAGGCATTTACATCTACCGGATAACCTGTACCACGGCGGGCGCCGACGGATTCAATATGGTAAAGAAAATGGCCTACATAAAGTAGCACATATTATTAAGCAGCTCGTATTTACACTAAAGGTTAAGACCGGCAGAACAGCCGGTTTTAACCTTTTACTTTTATACCCAGCTTTTCAAAGTAAAGTCGTATCAGATCCCTTTTTTCTCCCTGTATCTCTATTACTCCTCTGCCTTCATCAGTCTTATATGTTCCTCCCGAACCGCACTTTTTCTTGAGTTCGCTTGTAAGCTCCTTCAGGTAGCTTTCATTTATAGGAAGTTTATCTATAACCGTCACGGTTTTGCCGTGCCTGCCTGACTTCTCAATTCTTAAGACCGGAGAAGGCTTCACAATAACCCGGTCATCCTCCTTTGGACATGTGCATTCAGATAAAAGCTCCTTGCACCGCGGGCACTTTTTGTTGACTTCAGGGTCCGTCGAGTATACTAATCTATAGTTCTTCATATGGTAAATATAATGGGATTGTAAGGGTTTCACAAATTTAATATAATTTTTGTAGGATAACTTCTTACAAAAAAAGTAGACTTTTCAGAAGTCTTTTTGTAAGAAAAGATTGACTTATTCTCTTACATGTTATAACTTATTAAAAGGGCCGCACCCCAAAGGGTGGGAAAAGGAAATAATAACCGGTATTCGTACAGCTTCTTTCCTGGTTATGGTATCTAAAAGGATAAAATATATTATTAAAAAGGATGCAGGCTGTGAATCAAAACGCAATAGACTTTATGAAAAGCAATAATAAAAACTTGTCTGAAGACAATATTCCTGAATTCATACTTGAGAATATAGAGAAAGAAAAGAAGTTCGGGGCAATGATCGGTGAGATTAAGAAGGATCTGAAGAATAATCCGGCCTACAGGGAATTTTTCAGCCGGTATAATCCTTCAAGCATAGATTCCTTCATCGATACTTATGCCCTCAAGAAAACCCGCTATCTGACTTATGGAGAAATGCTGAAGGAAAACGAGGAGAACGCTTTCTTAAGGCGCCAGATGGAGGCCGAGGAACGCTTGTGGGAAATTCAGAGAAAAAAACTTTTTAATATAGAAGCCCGCTGGAGAGCAGAACTCATAAAAATCAAAGGAATTGAGATAACGCTGGACTTTGAATACTGGGAAAAAAATATTGAGAACTGCCCGTTCCTCGATCCTATATCGGAAGAGGATTTCAGCCTGTATTATGATTATATACTCAGCGATAATTTTCATGATTTTGAGCTCGATTATATGTGGATGGGCTATAATGAAATTAAAGAAAGCCTGAACGCAAATGAAGATATTCCGCCATGGTATGAATACTACGATAACCGCATGGCAACGGGCTCACTTATGATGCTTCCCGACATAAGAGGGGAGAAGGAAGAGTATTACTTAAGCATCTGGCGCAAGCATAATTCCGAAAAGGATAAAAAACTGCGCCGCCCGCGCAAACTCCAAAAGCCCGACCCGCGCCCCCCTTTATACGGCCACGACCTTGGGGCAATTGAAAGCTTTATAAAAACTTTTGAAGGCGGTAAAATCCTTGAATACTTCAGGCTTTATGAAAAGGAGCTGAGCGACTCAAATAATGACCTCGAACAGGCAATTGCAATCCTTAAAAATGCAGGCGAAAAGGTTCCTGTGGATTTTAACGACGACTGGCGCCAGGCGGTCATTCAGGCAGCAAGAAAATATGAACAGAAGAACCTGGCCCTTGCCTGCCAAAAGGCCTTCCAGCAGTACCAGTACAGGACTAAAATAGGCATCGCACATGAAGTCCACTCCAGCGATGAAAATATACAGTGGGCACAGGATTGGTCGCAGCAGGTCAAGGATAATATAATTCAGGCCAGGACTTTACAGAGCGAACCGGCCGACCTGAATTTTTAAGCTTTTCATTTCGCTGTGTTTCTTAAAAAGGGTGAAGTTATTAAACTTCACCCTGTTTTTTTGCACTTCAGAAACCCGCGGGGTACGCTTGCTTAAAACTTGATATTAAATCCAAAAGATATATCTTAACCAAAAGACCATTCAGATAAAAATAAAGGAGGAATTAAGATGATCGATCAGATCCGCAAGCACCTGGGTAAAGAAGCGGATGAGCTGCTTTCCTATAAGGCAAAATTCCCGAAAGAGAGCCTTCACCTGCCGGGTCCCGATTTTGTGGACAGGATATACTACCATTCAGACCGCAGCATTAATGTTCTTAAAAACCTGCAGTGGATATTTATGACGGGCCGCCTTTCCGGAACCGGCTACATGTCTATACTTCCTGTAGATCAGGGCATTGAGCACTCGGCAGGCGCGTCATTTGCGCCGAACCCGGAATATTTCGATCCTGAGAACATTATAAAACTGGCGCTGGAAGGCGGATGCAACGCCGTAGCATCAACGCTTGGCGTGCTGGGCATGATGTCCAGAAAATATGCGCATAAGATTCCGTTCATAGTAAAATTGAATCACAATGAACTTCTTACATTTCCGAATAAGTACGACCAGATTATGTTCGGCAGCGTGGCCCAGGCTTATGATATGGGTGCTGCGGCCGTGGGCGCAACAATATATTTCGGGTCTGAGGAAAGCGGCCGGCAGATAATTGAGGTAAGTGAAGCTTTCCGCTACGCGCATGAGCTGGGACTTGCAACAGTTCTCTGGTGCTATTTAAGGAACTCGGGCTTTAAGACCGATAAGGATTACTCGCTTGCGGCTGACCTTACAGGACAGGCAAATCACCTGGGCGTTACAATTGAAGCCGATATAATTAAGCAGAAACTGCCCGAGAATAACGGCGGCTTTAAGGCTCTTAAATTCGGGAAGTTTGACGAGAAAATGTATACCGAGCTTGCTACGGATAATCCAATAGACCTTACGCGCTATCAGGTAATGAATAATTATATGGGAAGAGCGGGACTCATAAATTCGGGCGGCGCATCGGGCAAAAACGACTTTGGAGAGGCTGCAAAAACGGCCGTAATAAATAAGCGCGCTGGCGGTATGGGGCTTATTTCAGGGCGCAAGGCGTTCCAGCGTCCGATGAAAGAAGGAATTCAGCTCCTGAACCTGATACAGGATGTTTATCTGGCAAAAGAAATAACGGTTGCATAAAGGATCCGCGAGCAGATAAAAATTAAGGCAAAAGTAAAATTGCGGTCAGGTTACTGGGGAGATAACCAATCTGTAAATTGAACCGCCTGAATTTTACTTTTGCCTTTTATTATGAAAATGGCTTTGTCGGGCCTAGAGTTTCATCAGATAATCCGCAATTTTCCCGAGATCTTTAATGTCCAGGTTGCTAAAAGGAGGCATTACAACAGAGGAATACCTTTGCCTGAACTCATTAAATCTTTCCGAATCCATAAATGAGGAAGGATTTCTCAGATAAGAAATCAGTTCGTCGCGATTCCAGTTCTGCTTTACATTTATGAGCGAAGGGGCAAGATTTGTTCCTTTCAGATCGCTGCCGTGGCAGCTCGTGCATCCGTTATTTTTAACCAGTGTCATTGCGCTCATCTCTTTATCCGCCGCAGGCGGAACGCTTTCCATCTGTCCATCCATACCCGCCGAACGGGAAGGCTCGTTATTATTTGAAATGCGGGATATACCGAATAGAATAATAAAAAGACCCAGAAAGGCCGCGACCCATATTTGTGTTTTAGTCATAAGTCTATCCCTTTTTGAGTTATTAAGGCGATTGTGCATTCAATATAACGTACGAACTTCTTAGATTCAATAGCCGCCTTCTCTCAAATTATCAAAGAAAAAAGCCCAAAATTCCGCAAATTTTTCCTTTTGAAACCTAATTGCCCCAATAAGACGTTATAATTAAATATTCCTTAATTGAAACAGAAATGGATTTTATGAAGAATATGAACGCACTGGATGAAATTATAAATGAAAAGCTGGAAAATCTTATTGCAACTGAACCCGGCGAGGTGGCCGAAGCCGCAGGACTGCGCTACGTTTCAGACGAGGACCCCGGCTTCAGCCGCAAGGAACAGGCTAAAAGCTTTATCTACCTCGATAAAAATGGCAATAAGCTTACTGAGGCCAGACACATAAACAGAATTGAAGCCCTGGTCATTCCTCCGGCATGGACGGACGTATGGATCTGTCCCTATTCAAACGGGCATATACAGGCCACCGGGCGCGACCAGAAAGGGCGCAAACAGTATATCTACCACGCCGACTGGGAAGCTATTCGCAATACGAATAAATTCAACCTCATGATCCGCTTCGGAGAAACTCTTCCCCTTATACGCCAGCGCGTGGAGGAGGACTTAAGAAAGCGCACGCTTTCAAGAGAGAAGGTTATTGCTATACTTGTCAGGCTCCTGGAGGAAACACTCATTCGAATCGGAAACCATGAGTACGCAAAACAGAACGATTCCTACGGACTTACAACCCTCCGCAATAAACATATGGAAGTAGAGGGTTCAAAGGTAAAGTTCATTTTTAAGGGAAAAAGCGGAAAACAGTGGGAAGTGGATATTGAAAACAAGCGCCTTGCAAAACTGATCAGGCAGTGCCAGGAGCTCCCCGGGCAGCACCTCTTCCAGTACCTGGATGAAGAGGGAAATCGCCAGACTGTGGATTCTGCAGACGTTAATAATTACCTGAAGGAAATCATAGAGCAGGATTTTACAGCCAAGGATTTCAGAACCTGGGGCGGTACGGTAAGGGCGGCAAAGGAATTATATGACCTTGGTCCTGCAGAAGCTGAAAAGGACAAGCAGAAAAACGTTGTGCAGGCAATTAAGAAAGTCTCCGCTGCGCTTAACAATACGCCTTCAGTCTGCAGGAAGTATTACATTCACCCCGAAATTATTTCTGCATATATGGATAACAGCCTTTTTGAGAATATGGAAAAAGCCTCCAAAAGCCGGGACAATTCCCAATTCGGGCTTAACACTGAAGAAACTGCGGTTCTGAATATCTTAAAGGAGGGCCTGCTGCAGAAAGAGGTGCTTCTTAATTCGGCTTAATACAAAAAGAGGCCCTTATAAAAGGGCCTCTTTACTACTTACTAATCAGCGCTTTCGTCATAATTAAGAATTGGTGAAAGCCACTTTTCCATTTCCTTAAGGCTCATGCCCTTGCGCTTGTGGTAATCCGCCACCTGGTCGCGCCCAATTTTTCCGACGTTAAAGTATTTTGCTTCGGGATGCGCAAAGTAAAGTCCGCTTACCGATGCCGCCGGATACATGGCCATATTTTCTGTAAGGCGGATGGACGAGTTTACTTCAGCCTGCAGTATATCAAAAAGAATCTTTTTCTCCGTATGGTCGGGCTGTGCAGGATAACCCGGCGCAGGTCTTATACCGGTGTACTTTTCTTTTATCAGATCCTCATTTGTCAGAGTTTCTTCAGAAGCATAAGCCCAGTATTTTCTTCTAATCAGTGCGTGCAGGTGCTCGGCAAATGCTTCAGCCAGTCGGTCGGCCAATGCCTTAACGAGAATAATGCTGTAGTCGTCATGCTCCTGCTGGAATTTCTCTATCATGGATTCAATGCCGGCTCCGGCTGTTACGGCAAACGATCCGATATAATCCTTAACGCCGGTTTCCCTGGGTGCAATAAAGTCGGAGAGAGCCAGATTGGGGTAGTTTCCGGTTTTAAGTCCCTGCTGGCGCAACGTATGGAAAACCGTAAGCACGCCTGAGCGGGTTTCGTCGGTGTAGACTTCAATATCATCTCCCACGCTGTTAGCCGGAAAAAGTCCGAATACACCCTGGGCTTTAAGCAGTCCGCGTTCAGCAATACTATCCAGAAGCCTGTTGGCGTCTTCAAAAAGCTTTTTGGCTTCGGTGCCGTAATCAGGATTTTCAAATATTGCAGGATACTTGCCCTTCAATTCCCAAACCGAGAAAAACGGCGTCCAGTCTATATATTTCCTGAGTTCTGCTATGCTGTAATCTTCCAGGACGGTAATTCCCGGATATCTTGGTTTTGAAACAGGAATCTTCTGCCAGTCAGTTTTAAGAGCATTGCTTCTGGCTTCCTCAATAGAAATATAATTTTTGGCTTCCTGTCTTTTCTGGTGGTCTTCTCTTAAATGCACGTACTCTTTTTTAACCTGTTCCACGTATGAATCGTGCGTGGCGGGGTTAAGAATGCTGTTTACAACGGGAACGCTTCGTGATGCGTCCAGCACATGAATAACGGGACCGCTGTAGTTAGGCGCAATTTTAACTGCCGTATGAATTCTGGATGTTGTAGCTCCACCGATCAGCAGCGGAACCTTAAAGCCCTGGCGTTCCATTTCCTTTGCCACATCCGCCATCTCGTCAAGCGAGGGTGTAATAAGTCCGCTTAAGCCGATGATATCTGCCTTAAGATCTATTGCAGCCTGAAGTATTTTGGCTGCCGGCACCATAACCCCGAGATCAATTACTTCATAGTTATTGCATCCCAGAACGACGCCTACAATATTTTTACCTATATCGTGCACGTCGCCCTTAACAGTTGCCATAAGTACTTTTCCTACGGCTCTGGAGTTTGGGTTTTTAGCTTTTTCGGCTTCAATATACGGAATCAGTATGGCAACGGATTTTTTCATTACGCGTGCGCTCTTAACCACCTGGGGTAAGAACATCTTGCCTGAACCGAAAAGGTCGCCTACAACGTTCATTCCGGCCATGAGAGGGCCTTCAATAACGTCAAGAGGACTTGAAAACTTCTGCCTTGCCTCCTCGGTATCCTGATCGATATAATCTACAATGCCCTTTATTAAAGCGTGTTTCAGCCTTTCTTCAACTGAATTTTCGCGCCAGAGTTCTTCCTTTACTTCAGATTTATCTTTTTGTTTGATCTGTTCTGCAAATGAAACTAATCTTTCGGTTGCATCTGGCCTGCGGTTAAAGATTACGTCTTCAACCAGTTCCAGCAGGTCCTTTGGTATTTCCCCGTACACCTCAAGCTGGCCGGCATTTACAATGCCCATATCGAGGCCGGCTTTAATGGCGTGATAGAGGAATGCCGAATGCATTGCTTCGCGCACACGGTCGTTGCCGCGGAATGAAAACGAAAGATTGCTGATGCCGCCGCTTACCTTTGCGTGCGGCAGGTGCTGCTTGATCCAGCGCGCTGCTTCAATAAAATTAACGGCGTAGTTATTATGCTCTTCAATTCCCGTGGCAACTGTCAGAATATTCGGGTCGAAGATAATATCCTGAGGAGGGAAACCCACCTCTTCGGTAAGAATTTTATAAGCTCTCGTGCATACTTCAATTTTTCTTTCAAGCGTGTCAGCCTGTCCCTTTTCGTCGAAAGCCATCACAACGGCAGAGGCGCCGTACTGAAGAACCTTGCGGGCATACTCCCTGAACTTTTCTTCGCCTTCTTTCATGCTGATGGAATTAACGATGCATTTTCCCTGAACGCACTTGAGGCCTGCCTCAATTACCGTCCATCTTGAAGAGTCGATCATAATGGGAAGCTTTGCAATGTCGGGTTCGCTTCCCACGAGGTTCAGGAACTTTACCATGGCCTTTTCGGAATCCAGAAGCCCCTCATCCATATTAACGTCCAGCACCTGGGCGCCGCCTTCAACCTGCTGGCGTGCAACGGCCAGTGCCGCTTCATAATCGTCAGAAAGAATAAGGCGCGCAAATTTCTTGCTTCCTGTAACGTTTGTTCTTTCACCCACATTTACAAAGTTGGATTCGGGTCTGACCACAAGTGGCTCAAGCCCGCTTAGCCTTAAATAAGGTTCAACCTGAGGAGCCCTGCGCGGTTTTAATTTAACTACGGCTTCTGAAATTGCCTTTATATGATCAGGTGTGGTTCCGCAGCAGCCGCCGACAATGTTAATGAAGCCTTCTTTAGCATAATCTTCAAGCACTTTGGCCATATCGCGGCCCGATTCGTCGTATCCGCCGAATTCATTCGGGAGTCCGGCATTCGGGTAAAGGCTTATAAAACAGTTTGCAATTCGGGAAAGCTCCTGTATGAAGGGGCGCATCTGTTTTGAACCAAGTGCGCAGTTAAGCCCCACACTCAGCAGGTTCTTTGTATGTGAAACGGATATCCAGAAAGCCTCTGTGGTCTGGCCCGACAAGGTTCTGCCGCTCTGGTCTACTATGGTTCCGGAGATCATAACCGGAATTTCTTTTCCGGAGAGCCTTCTGTGCTCCTCGATGGCATAAATTGCAGCTTTGCAGTTAAGAGTGTCAAACACCGTTTCAATAAGCAGCAGGTCTACACCACCGTCCGAAAGAGCCTTTACCTGTTCCAGGTATGAGGCTGCCAGTTGGTCGAATGTAATGGCCCTGTAGCCGGGATCGTTCACATCGGGAGACAGCGAGGCTGTCCTGTTTGTTGGCCCCAGGGATCCCGCAACAAACCTCGGCTTTGAAGGATCCTTTGCAGTGAATTCCTCTGCTGCTTCTTTGGCCAGCCTGGCCGCGGCGTAGTTCAGCTCATAGACCAGGTGTTCTGTTTTATAATCGCTCTGCGAAATTGAAGTGCTGTTGAATGTATTTGTCTCAACAATATCGGAGCCTGCTTCAAAGTAGGCCCTGTGTATATTTTTTATTATTTCAGGCTGTGTGAGACAGAGCAGGTCGTTGTTTCCTTTCAGGTCGTGGGCATGGTCCTTAAATCTTTCGCCTCTGAAGTCAGATTCTTCCAGTTTATGACGCTGGATCATTGTTCCCATAGCCCCGTCAAGCACAAGTATTCTTTCTCTGAGCAGTTCTGAAATATGCTCGAAATTATTAGGCATCAGGCTATTGTTATCTTTCTAAATTAAATGTGAAAAAATTTATCTTTTTTGAAAAGGTGTAATAATATAGTTAAATTAGACCTCAATTAAAAACCAGAATTTCAGGATTGCCGGTGTAACGCCGGCAGGAATTTATAATGTCGGAGAGATTATTATGATAGTTGTAACAGGCGGTGCCGGTTTTATCGGAAGCGCCATTGTGTGGCGTCTGAACCAGATGGGCAAAGAAAATATTATTATTGTAGATTCCCTTGGAACAGGGGATAAGTGGAAAAATCTGGTGGGTTTAAGGTACAGGGACTTTTTTCATAAAAAGGATTTTCTGCACAGGGTTAAGGAAGATAATGTTCCTTTTAATATAGAAGCTGTTATCCATATGGGTGCCTGTTCTTCAACTACCGAAAAGGATGCCGATTACCTCCTGGAAAATAACTACAGATATACAACAGAACTCGTAAAATACTGCATGCCGCGCAAGGCAAGATTTATTTATGCTTCCTCGGCTGCAACCTATGGCGACGGAAGCCGGGGCTACGATGATAACGAAAATGAGCTTGAAAGACTTCAGCCTCTTAATATGTACGGATACTCAAAGCATATGTTCGACCTCTGGGCAAGGAGGATGAAGGTGCTCGATAAGATTGCAGGTATGAAGTTTTTTAACGTCTACGGCCCCAATGAATACCACAAGGACGACATGCGCAGCGTTATACATAAGGCCTACGGACAGATATTGGAAACAGGAAAAGTAAAGCTGTTCAAATCTTATAACGAAAACTATAAGGACGGCGAACAGATGCGCGACTTTGTTTATGTAAAAGACGTTGTGGACATGACGCTCTTCTTCCTGGAGAACAGGGATAAAAACGGAATCTATAATATCGGTTCGGGCAGGGCAAGAACATGGAATGACCTTGTTAATGCTATCTTCAGCGCCCTGAATCAAACGCCGCAGATTGAATATGTGGAAATGCCTGAAGTCTTAAGGAATAAATACCAGTACTTCACGGAAGCTAATCCCGGTAAAATAGTTGAGGCGGGCTACAATAAGCCTGCTACTTCGCTTGAAGACGGTGTTAAAGATTACGTAAATAATTACCTGCGCGAGGGCAAATATCTGGGAAGCGACCTTGCCAGGTAAGAAAAACTGTTAATGAATGATATATTGTTATATGGACTTTGGCTTTACTAAAAACGGTGAAAGATGAAACTTGCTACTTTGTGTTACGTTAAACATAACGGCAGTACCCTGATGCTGCACAGGATCAAAAAACAGAACGACATGCACGAAGGCAAATGGAACGGCCTTGGCGGCAAGCTGGAGCTGGGGGAAACCCCCGAGGAATGCGTCATCCGCGAGGTTCATGAGGAGTCGGGCTTAAAAATAGATTCACCCAGGCTGCACGGCTTTATAACGTTTCCCGTCTTTGACGGCGTAGACGACTGGTACGTGTTTGTTTACAGCGCAGACAGTTTTGAAGGTGAGCTGATAGATTCCAATGAAGGCGTCCTGAAATGGATACCTGATGATGAGCTTTTTGACCTCAATTTGTGGGAAGGTGACAAAACGTTTATAGAATGGATGCTTGAAGGCAAATTCTTCAGCGCAAAATTCAACTACAAAGACGGCCGCCTTAAGGATTACAGCGTCGTTTTTCACTGAAAACGATTAAAGTTCAAGGTTCGAGGTTCGAGGTTCGAAGTTCGAAGTTCAATGTTAAGAAATCTCAAATCCGCCGAAGGCTGAAACTTTGAACCTCGAACTTTGAACCTTGAACCTGTTCTTATCTTTTAACCCTTCTATTTAAAAACCCCGCCAGGACATCATTGACGAATTCCGGGTTTTCCAAAGGCGTAAGGTGACCAGCTCTTGGTGTGGCGGCAAATTCCGAATCCCTGATTTTCTCTGACATTGCAAGCATCACCGGACGCGGAATAAGTTTGTCCAGCGATCCGCACAAAACAAGCGTTGGAACTTCAATTTTATCCAGGAAGGGCTCCGTATCGGTTCTTGCGGCCATTGCAAGAAGGCATCCTTTTACGCCTGCAGGGCTCGATTTCATCGATTTGCTGAGCGTGCTTTCATACATATCTTTCATTTCAGTCATTGCAGCATCGCTGAAGCAGTTGGGAACGAAACCCGAAATAAATTTTTCAATCCCGCGGGTGTTAATTGTTTTAATTCCTTCAGCCCTTTTAATTTTTCCTTCATTATCATCGGGAGCAGCTTTTGTATTCATTAGTACAAGTCCGCTGAATCTGTCCTGAGCGCGTTCAATGGATCTTAAGGCTATGTATCCACCCATTGAAAGTCCGCATACAACGGGTTTATTCAGCTTTAGCTCGTCCATAATCTGGAACAGGTCGTCTGTAAGGCTTTCAATTGTGAACTGCCCGTCGCCGGGCGCGCTCTGGCCAAGTCCGCGCACGTCATAAGTTACGCAGTAATAGCTGTTTTTCAGAAAATCAATCTGGTTACGCCACATCGTATGATCGAAAGGGAAGCCGTGAATAAATATTACGGGTTTATTATTTTTATGGCCGTCTTCAAAAACCGCAAGGCCGTTTATCTGTTTCATTTCATTCATAAAATTGTTGATGGATATTTAATGTAAATCTTACAATAAATTGATAATTTAATCAAATTATTTTTATAACTTATTTGAATCCCATGGATTGCTGTAAAGAAGAATTTTAATTATGGAAAAATATAAATTAGTGATAGTAGGCGGCGGGGCGGCGGGTCTTATGGCGGCCATTGCAGCCTCGGAAGCAGGCGTGAAAAGTGTCGCGCTTCTGGAAGGCAACTCAAGGTGCGGAACAAAAATACTCATGTCTGGCGGGTCGCGCTGCAACGTGACAAATGAAACCGTCGGTCCCGAAAACTTTTTCGGCGGAAGTAAAAATTTTATAAAAAATGTGCTGAGGGAATTCAGCGATAAAGATGCCCTTGACTTTTTCAGGCGGCTTGGAGTTGAACTGAAGCTTGAAGCAGGCGGAAAATATTTTCCGGCCGACAACAGTGCCGCATCTGTTCTCAACGCCCTTCTTAGAAGAGCCGGGGAGCTCCAGGTTAAAATTTATCTTTCATCTAAAGTTGAAGACATTGAATTTAACGGAGCAGATTTTACAGTCTCCACCAGAAACGCCGGGTTTGAAGCTGAAAAGGTAATCGTAACTACGGGAGGGAAATCTTATCCTTCCACGGGAAGCGACGGAACGGGCTACAGGCTTGTTAGAAAATTCGGCCACACGGTTAAAGATCCCATTCCGGCTCTTAGTCCAATTCTTCTCAGCGATGGCGTGCTCGCTTCACTTTCAGGCATCACCATTCCCGCCCGACTCAC
This sequence comes from Syntrophomonadaceae bacterium, assembly GCA_050259615.1. Lineage (GTDB taxonomy): Bacteria > Bacteroidota > Ignavibacteria > Ignavibacteriales > SURF-24 > JAAXKN01. The sequence continues at coordinate 36,546 of JBLNAZ010000024.1, forward strand.
CCTTACATTAAATGAGAAGAAGCACATTGAGGTGGAAAATTCTCTTCTGATTACGCATTTCGGCATAAGCGGTCCTGCAGCGCTGAATATAAGCCGTGAAGTCGTAAGACTTCAGAAAGAAAATATAAAGCTGAAGCTGAATTTTATACCTTCTTATAATGAAGAGAGCCTTTCAGCTTTGCTGAAAATTCAGATAAGGCAGAATTCGGAAAAATCGGTTCTGAATTTTTTCAGGGAAATGCTTCCTCTTAATCTCTGCAATGTTTTATTCGGCCTGTCAAAAGTAAGTGCCGAAAAAAGGTTTTACTCCTTATCAAAAGAAGAAATCAAAAAATTAACCAATGCTTTTACAGCATACGAACTCAGGTTTACCGGCGTTAAGGGCTTTACGCAGGCCGAGGTAACTGCAGGAGGCGTACCGCTTGAAGAAGTGCGCTACCAGACGATGGAATCGCGCATTCAGAAGGGACTTTATCTTGCCGGCGAGATACTGGACGTTGACGGGTTTATCGGCGGCTATAATTTCCAGTGGGCCTGGAGTACGGGCTTTGTTGCAGGCAGGGCCGCGGCACTCCAATAAAACAATGTGTCCCTTCCGGGCTGCGGCATCCTTGTATCCTTTTCAAAAATCTGATATATTTACGGTCTATTTATTTCTTCCGGCCTGCGGAATTGTTCCTTAGGCCATTTTTAATTTTTTTTTCTGTTCTGAAATAAAAATGCCCGACATTAAATAAGAATTTCAAAAACCCGGACCACATATGAGAGTGCTACTTCTTATCTTTGCCATTTTATCATTTGCTTCTGTTTATGCTCAGGACTTAATGACTGATAATAAAGTTTCAGGAATTAAACTGATAGTTGATTCAGATCCTGCTGATGCCGAAGTGTATATTGACGGCCAGTTATACGGCAGAACGCCCCTGTATGTAAAGGAGCTTTCGCCGGGTAAATACGAAGTTAAAATCAAAAAAGAACCATTTAAGACTTTTACAAAAAAAGTGGAATGCCCCGCTCTGGGCTACAATGAGGTTTTTAGTGTCCTTGACGGAAAGTATGCCCTCTTAAATCTGGAATCGACTGTTTCGGGTGCCGAAGTTTTTATGGGCGACTCGCTCCTCGGGACGGCTCCGCTTCACAATGCCCGCATCCCGCTCGGCCTGCATACAATTCTGGTTAAAAGCAGCGATTTCTTCGACTGGAACATGCAGCTGAATGCAGCACCTACACAGTACAACCTGAAAGCCGTAATGAAGTACAGGTATGGATATGTTACTCTTACAAAAGGCCTGGAGGGATCTGAAATATTTATCGACGATAAGAATACGGATGTGTCTAAACTGAATAATTTTAAGATTGAAGTCGGCGAGCACAAGATTGAAGTAAATCATCCTTCCTTTAGTTCCCCCATAGAAGAAAATTTTCTCGTAAGCAGTGAAAAAAGAAGCAGCATGAAAATTGAATCGGGGTATTTTTCATTAGGCGTCTTTTTTAAATCTCTTTTCCTGCCGGGATTGGGACAGTATCAGGATGGCGCGAAAATTAAGGGAATTACAATTTTTTCCGGGACTTTGCTTTCGGGCTTAGTGTGGCTGGGTTCGGGGCTTTCAAATGCGGATAAAATGAAAGAATACAGGAATGCCGGAAAAGAATATTCCGGTTTAAGTACCCCCGGAAAACTCTTTGTTGCCCACAACAGACTCATAAGTACTTATGATGCCGTAAAAAAGTCAAACAATATGAAAAACATTGCAATGAGCGCCTTTATTGCGGTATATGCATATAATATTTTAGATGCACTCATTCTTCATTCTAAAGGACAGCGCTTAATTATAACACAGGAAAAGCCCGAAGGAAATTCTTTTAATATCGGCTTCAATATGGCGCTTTAAGACTAAACCAGATTTTTATATTAGCTGAATATACAATTATGAAAAAACATATTTTTGCTGCAGCAGTTATAATATTGCTCTTTGCAATTTCAGGGTGCACTGAAATTACTCCTCCGGAATTCAACAATTCCATGGACCCCCTTTCGGCTTCTTACTCTGTGCCCGTTCCTTCTGTTCTGAAGGCTTCCTTGCGGGGCCCTGCAGAAGTGGTTCTGAGCTGGAGTTCTACGTGGACTTATGAAAAGGGATATAGCGTTGAAAGATCTGTTGACGACGGGGCGTTTGAAAAGATCTGCAGTCTGCCGGCACTTACAAAAGAGTATGTTGACTCGGGACTGGATACCACTAAAAGCTACTCCTACAGGGTAAGGAGATTTACTGATCTGGCGGTAAGCGCTTATTCAAGACTGGTCAGGCTGCAGGCGCCGCTTAAGGGCGGATTAAGAATGAATGCGATTACATATTCCACCTACTTTTCCGAGGTATTCTCTCACAGCAGGAACCTTTTGGCCACAGTCTATAACAGTAAATTCAATCAACTCATTTTCTGGAAAGCGCCCGAATATGTTATTGATAATTATATAGACCATGCAGGTAAACCTGTTAAGGTAATATCCTTCAGCGCCGACGATAAACTGCTTGCCTGCGGCACTGAAGACAGCAGTGTCTATTTCTATGACGTAAACTCCAGAACACTAAGCTTTACAATAAAAGGAATTAAAGGGGGTGTTACATCCATAGATTTCAGCCCCAATGGAAAATTCATGGCCGTGGCATCACAGAATAAAGATATTCTGATATATGATACAAACTCCTGGACTCTTGCGTATA
>JBLNAZ010000025.1:0-23583 GCA_050259615.1 Syntrophomonadaceae bacterium
AATATTCTTTGTCAGTCTCCCCGAACCAGAGAGGCCTCAGGCCAAGGGCATCCACAGAAAACACAATTTCATCACCCTGACGCGCAATAATTGCAGCGGGACCCTGTGCCGGCATACCGAGCGCGCGCCTGTAATAAGTGTATATATCCTTCATTTCATCTTTATAGGAATCTATTTCACTCCACACCGGCGGAAATACAATTTCCATGGCTTCCATCAAAGAAAAATTATTCACGAACATTAGGCTTTCAATCAGGCGGTCAAGGTCCTGACTGTCGGAACCAAGTCCCACAACAGGCATTCCCAGCATTGCAGCCTCGCGCCTTAATCTTACGATGGTATTTATCTCCCCGTTGTGGCCGAGCGTTGAGAACATCTGTGCCCGTTCATGGTTGCTGTCGGTGTTTGTAGAGTACCTCCCGTGTCCCAGTGAAATTGCGCTCTTATAGCCCGGATTTTTAAGATCGGGGTAGTAATTCAGAAGTGTACGCACGTCTCCCCTGATCTTATAAATTACGCTGTTGGGGCTCATGGACATTACGTGTATGTGGGGAAGCTCTTTTTCAATTTCATGTCTTGAAGTGAGTATATTTTTCCATGAAAGAGCTATTCTGCCGAGGGGAATCATAGCCAGGCTCCATACCTCAGGCTCAATTGCCTTAGCGCGTGCGCCAAGGACCTCGCTTCTTACCGGAAGCGGCCTGCTGTAGAGGACCTCAAAACCGTTGCGGTTAAGAATGGCTTCTGCTGCCTCAAGCGACTTTTTTAAGCCGGGACTGTTAAGCTGCCGTCTGATCATAAAGTGGGCAACCGTAAAGTTATGCTGGTAAACAGTTCTTGAATCTATTCCCGCAGCTTCAAGTCTCGCCATCCAGATCTGCTTTGGTATATCCGTCTGAATTCCTGTGCCGTCGCCTTCATTATCTATTTCACCCGTACGGTGCCCCATATTCTCCAGGGCCAGCAGTGTACGCTTTACATTGCCGTGCGTGGCAATTCCATCTTTTTTAACGCGTGCTATAATTGCGCACGCATCCTTCTCTGTATCAAACAGATTAGATCCGTAGATATCAGAACCTTTCATTCCGCCTTCCCTTCTGTTATTAAACAAATAACGTAGTATAGTTCATCAATTCAGTTTTCAGAAAAAGAGCAAAGATTGTTAAAGTCCTAACAGTTTCTCCCGGATCCGGTCAATCCGTGATCTTTATTATTTTGGTTTATAATTTGATTTTGGACTGACCTTCAGATTAGCCGATTAGTATGGTAATACTTTTTACGGCCAGAGGTTTAGTAATCCCTGGTTTGAGAACAAGAGGCTGGACATTAAGATTTTTCAGACATAATTCCGCGGTGAAGAGTAACTTCCTTATTAACGGGTCAATATTTAATAAAGATTTCTGCATGTCTGTATTTAAGAAAGAATATAAATTCCGGGAATAACATTTTCAAGTCAATTTGTAAAAAAATACATCATTTTATCTTATTATTTTTGGTTTTTTCATTATTATTCCGAAATTTCTTCTGTTATTACCCCGTTTTACCTTAATATTTTGGGTTCGCTTTTCACATCCCCTTTGACCGCCGCAAGTCAGCTGCGTCTGCTTTAGAGATTTTATTTTTGCCTGCAAGGTTGCATTGGAGTGCATTCTTTTTTTATTATTCAATGGCAGATAATTAATAATAAATCATAAGGCCGGAGAAATGAGATTAAATTTACTTTTAGCAGCAGCGCTTATTGTGACCGCAGCTGCTGTATTCGGGCAGGAAAACAGCAAAAACTGGGATAAATTCAATTACCTTATTGGTAACTGGAAGGGTGAAGGAAGCGGAAAACCAGGTGAAGGTACAGGCTATTTTTCATTTAAGCTGGATCTGGATAATAATATTCTCGTCAGAAAGAGCCACTCGGAATATCCGGCTTCGAAGGATAAACCCTTAATTGTTCATGATGATTTAATGATTGTATATCTCAATAATTCAGGAATTCCCGTCAAGGCAATTTATTTCGATAATGAAGGACACGTAATTAATTATTCAGTTTCCTTCCCGAATGATAAGGATATTGTTTTTACAAGCGAAAAGATTCCAAATGTTCCGGTTTTCAGGCTGACTTATTCGGCAATAGACAGCAATACTGTTAATACTATATTTTCCATGTCGCAGGACGGGGAGAATTTCAGGACGTACGTTGAGGGAAAATCAAAAAGAAGCGAATAGTTCTTCCGAAACTGAAATAGATTTTTTTAATGGCTTCCAATAGGGAGCCATTTTTATTTTAGACCTGCTAATAGCCCAGATCTTTTTTCATCTGTTCAAACTGCTCACGCGTTATCTCGCCCCTGGCATATCGTTTCTTCAGTATATCAAGCGGTGTATCCTCCTGACCCGGAATACCAGGACCCCCGGAATGGCGCGAGCGGGTTATAACTGCATATACTATCAGGCCTAAAACAACTATCCAGAATAAGGGCCCCGCCATAAACCACCAGCCATATTCATGGAACATATAGTTCTCCTTTCTTTACATTAAAAGACTTTTCAATACAATAATATTCCATTATTTCCCAATAACTGCAAGGATATCAAAATACGGATTGCAGTTACAGGTGAAATATTTAGATTATAAATTACAATATACCGGAAGGCTTAATAATGTTCAGAGAAAGAATTACAATGATCACGGAAATATTCCGCGCATCCCTGGAAGTAGTTTATAAGGCGGTTGACGGGGCTACAAAGGAGGAGCTCACCTGGAAGCCTGCTCCAGAATCGCGCCCCATTGCCGAAATTACCGCCCACATTATAAGGGTTGACCTTCATTTCCTTAAAAAAATGGGGTATGTGCCCGGTTTTGAAGCCTCTAAAACAGATAACGAGCACGACCTGAAATCTGCAGTAAGAAAAACAGAAGAGTATGTTCTGAATATATTAAATGGCTTGAGTGAGGATGCAGAACTTCTGAAGCCCAGGCCTTCGGAAATCGCGCCGGAGCACGAAAGCCTCGACCATATACTGCCTCATCTGAGCCAGCATCACCTTTATCACCTGGCCCAGATAATTTATCTCAGGAGGGCTCAGGACAGGAAGTGGAAGTCGCCCGCGGATGACTGGGAAAAAACGACTTACATTATCGGCAGCTACCTTCATCCCAAGGCAACGGCATCATTGAGGAATGTTCCCTAAGGTTAAGAATCCCGGAGGGATGACTTGTCAGCAGAAAATGTTTTTGGGAATATGTTTATTCTACAGACAAATCATCCCTCCGGGATTCTATGAATATCAGCCGCTAATTATTATAATTTTATTGTGCTTTTTCAGTTCTTAAGTTAACGTCTGAGGTCTTCACCGGCTCCCTGCTCATCTGAAACTCAAGTGTTCCTCCCTTTAATAAATCATTATGACTGATTTCAAAGTTATGGTATGGCTTTCCATCAAGCGTTACCGACTTCACATAAACGTTTTCATCAGAAAGATTATCAGCCTTCACAACAAATTCATGTCCTTCTGCTGTTTTAATTTTTACTTCTTTGAAGGCAGGTGAACCCAGAACGTACATTCCGCTTACAGGATTTACGGCATAGAACCCGAGCGCACTCATTACGTACCAGGCCGACATCTGTCCGCAGTCCTCATTTCCGCAAAGCCCGTCCGTTTTATCAGTATAGAACAGCTTCATTATTTCCTTTACCCTCTCCTGCGTCTTCCACGGATAACCCGCATAGCTGTAAAGATAGGCAGTGTGGTGACCCGGCTCATTGCCATGTGCATACTGGCCAATTGTCCCGGAAACATCATTTGGAGTCCCTTCGCTTCTGCCAATTATTGTAAAGAGCGAATCCAGTTTTTTCACAAAAGCTTCTTTTCCTCCCATAAGACTGATCAGGCCGGGAACGTCCTGCGGCACAAACCAGGTATACTGCCAGGAGTTGCCTTCTGTAAAATCGTTTCCGGAAGAAGCGTTAAGTGGGCTGAAGTTTTTTCTCCACGAGCCGTCTGAGTTGCGCCCGCGCATAAAGCCCGCAGACTTGTCAAATACATTCCTGAAATTATTTGAACGATGGATAAATGTATTGTACTCATCCAGAAGTCCCATCTCCTTTGCCGCACGGGCAATGCACCAGTCGTCATAAGCGTACTCAAGGGTTTTAGAAGCCGCCTGTTCCCAATGGTCAGCCGGGACATAGCCAATCTTCATATACTCATCCAGCCCTTCGTATATTCTGCACGTGGCGCTCATTTTCATCGCCTCAAAGGCTTTCTTTGCGTCAAACCCCCTGAAGCCTTTAACGTATGCTTCAGATATAACGGAAGCCGAATGGTATCCTATCATTGCCCAGGTCTCTATATTGGCAAGCGGCCAGATGGGAAGTATCTTAAACGTATTCTCTTCATAATCTGTCAGAAGCGAATTCACAAAATCGTTTACTTTTCCGGGCTGCAGTATGGTATAAAGAGGATGAGCCGCGCGGAAGGTATCCCACAGCGAGAAAGTGGAGTACTTTGAAAATCCTTTGGCCTTGTGTATAAGCCCGTCGCAGCCGCGGTAGCTCCCGCTTATATCCATGCAGAGGCTTGGTGTCAAGAAGCTGTGATATAAAGCCGTATAGAAAATCGTCTTGTCTTTTTCGGGTCCTTCAGCAACGGCTTTTGAAAGCTCCTTATTCCACGCTTCTAAAGCATCCGATCTTACTTTTTCAAAATCCCATCCCGGAATCTCCTGATCCAGGTTATTAAGAGCTTCTTCTGTGGACACATAAGATATTCCGACTTTTATATAAACTACTTCATCCTTTCTGGTCTTAAAATTCACAAAAGCCAGTATGCTGTCTGAAGATTCCTCGGGCCAGTTCTGTATTATCTCTCCTTTCAGTTTAAGCCCGTATGAATCAAAAGGTTTTGAAAAGCGCGCGGCAAAATAGATAAACCTGTTCTTAGCCATTCCCATTACCTGGTGATAGCCGGTAATAAGATTATTTGATTTGAACGACACAGTGGACATTACGACCTTCTGGTTATAAACAGTATGCCGCATGTCAATTATGAAATGCGCGCTATCGCTTTCAGGAAAAGTATACTTATGAATTCCGGCACGGAGGGTTGAAGTAAGCTCAACCTTAATTTTGGGATCATTCAGAAATACTGAATAATAACCGGGACTTGCGGTTTCATTTTCATGCGAAAACTCAGAGCGGTAGCCGCTGTGGGGTTTGTGTTTATTCCCGGGCTCTGTCTTAAGAATCCCCACCTCCGGCATAATCAGAAAATCTCCCATATCGCCTATTCCTGTGCCGCTGAGGTGTGTATGGCTGAAACCCATGATGCTGTTGTCCTGATAGTTATAGCCCGAGCACCAGTCCCAGCCTTGTATATCCGTATCCGGGCCAAGCTGCACCATAGAGAAAGGGAGCGAGGCGGCGGGAAAAGTATGCCCGTGAGCTGCGGTGCCTATAAAAGGGTTAACGTACTTTGTAAAATTCTCATTTTGCTGTGCGTTGACGTTAGAGGCCATTATAACCCCCAGAGCAAGAATAAAAATGTTTTTCATTACGACCTGATAATTTATAAATGTTCCGGAGTTTCCTCGTTGATTTCGGAAGATGAAATATACCTGATTTTCGGCGGAGGATACTTAACGGCATTTACAATTGCGCTGGCAACTTTTTCAGCCGGGTTAGCCCTGTATTTTCCGGGCAGTATAAAAGCAAAGCTTTTTGCTATTTCCTCGCCAAGCCTGAATTCCTTTCTTTTGCCGAGCAGCAATGAAGGCCTCAGTATGGTAAGCTGTTTATATCCAAGATCTTTTAGGGCATCCTCAAGCTCCCCTTTCGTCCTGGCATAAAAAGTATGTGAGCGGGCATCGGCCCCCAGAGAAGAGACAAGCACATAATGCGAGGCCCCCTGCTGAAGTCCCATTCTTGCAATACGGAGGGGGTAGTGGTAATCCACTTTCCTGAAACTTTCCTTTGAGCCGGCCTTTTTAATTGTTGTGCCGATGGCGCAGATTATCGCCCTTACTTTAAATATTTCGGGGTAATTTTCCATTTCATCGAAGTTAACCAGAAATTCCTTCAGCTTGGGGTTATTCACCTCAAGCGGATTTCTGACCATAGCGTTTACCTGGGCAATAAACGGATCATGCAGAAGCATTCTCAGGCATTCGGATCCTACCAGTCCGGTAGCTCCGCAGAGAAGAACCTTAACGTTTGTTTCCATAGCGGCATCTTCAATTTGTTTCAAAATCTGTATTAATCTTTCATGAACGTGCAGATAAACTTTAAAGGTAAGTTTATAAAATTGCCGCCCATTGTCAAGCGTAACCGCCTGAGGCGTAACCAAGTTCAGGCTATTCAAGTCCCCCGAGCTAAAGCTCGGGGCTAGTCAATTGAGAAAGCCCTCCGGGGAGGGCTCCAAAGCATTGCATCGCCGCAGGCGAAAAACGCCGGAGGTCGGACCCGGCGATGCCGGACCGCATATCCATGCCATGGCAAATTTAATTTCAGCGTAAAAACCGCATGCGCATGCCGTTGCCTGAGCCTTAATATTTTGTTATTAATGTATTGAGAATTTGATCTTCCTGAAATTACAAGGTTCTTAGAATAGATTTTATCCGGCACCCGGATTAATAAATCAACATTCTGTTCACTTAACCCACGCGGAGGCAGGCCATGACAGCAGCACTTAACAACCGCTTCACTAACACCCCCAGTATGGAAGAACTTGTATTTGCAAACCGGAATAGGGAATACGGAGCCTATGTTTTAAGAAGAGTATATCCCAGGAATCTGATGCTTGCTTTCTGGATTGCGGTAACGCTTTTTACCGGAGCCGTAACTACCCCGCTTTTATTAAGAAGCCATTCAGACGGCGGCAGCCTTACAAAGATAACTACCGGAGCTATTGTGCTGGATGCAATAGCAATGACTTCAGTTACCAAACAGCTGAACCTCGATGAAATTGCAAAGCTGATCCCAAAGGTCAGCACATTTAAGTATATGGCCCCAATTGTCAGACCGGATGAAAAGGTAATTGAGGAGTATAATCCTGATATAACCATGCTTAAGGATGCCATTCCCGGAATGGTTACAAGAAAGGGAAACGACGCCGGAGTTGATATAACTCTTATAGACATAAAGGAGCCTGCCAATACGGATATTGTAAAGACCAACACTGAGGAGAGCACCATATTTAACTGGGTCGAGGAAATGCCCCGCTTTAACGAGGGCGAAGATGCCCTTCTTTCGTTCCTTGCGACAAATATAAATTATCCCGAACTTGCCCGCAGGGTAGGTGTGGAAGGCAAGGTAATGGTAAGCTTTACAGTTGAAAAAAGCGGAGTCTTAAGCAATCTGCGTGTCATAAAGAGCATAGGCGGCGGCTGCGACGAGGAAGCCATGAGGGTAGTTGCTCTCACAGCCGGCAAATGGGTACCCGGTAAACAGAACGGCAAGGCCGTAAAGGTAAACATCAGCATCCCTATTGTATTCAGGCTTCACTGAAAAAACGGTCTGAAGACTGAATCTTGAAATCAGTAAATATTTTTCATCAGTACCTCTGACAGATAAATGATCCTCCCTTGAAGCCTCAACTTGTTGAGGCTTTCTTTTTTTCATCCTGAGAAATCCCCTACAAATGGACTTTATAAAGCCCCTCTTTTTGCTTATTTCTAAATAAATGACATAAAGAGGAGAAACCATGAAAATAGGCATTGCAGCCGACCACGGCGGATATGAAATGAAGGAAAGAATTGCCGCTGAGCTTCGCTCAGAAGGCCATAGCATAACTGATTTCGGCGCCTACAGGCTTTCACTTGAGGACGACTATCCTGATTTTGTAATTCCCCTGGCACGTGCCGTGGCTTCAAATCAGGTAGATCGCGGTATTGCAATCTGCGGCAGCGGTGTAGGAGCCTCTGTGGCAGCAAATAAAATCCCCGGTGTCAGGGCGGCCTTAATAAACGACTGCTTCTCGGCCCGCCAGGGAGTTGGAGATGATAATATTAATGTAATCTGTTTCGGCGGAAGAACACTCGGCTACTCTTTAATTAAGGAGCTTGCACGCATCTTCCTTCAGGCTGAATTCTCTAAAGCCGAACGGCATAAAAGAAGGCTTGAAAAAGTCGCACGTTTAGAAATGAAAGGAGAACAAAAAATGGATAAAGGCGGAATGAATCCTCTGTTGAAAGTAGGAGAATATCTGCAGAGCATATGGCTCGATAACTTAAGCAGACAGATAATTAAAAGGGGAAAATTAAAAAAACTGATTGAAGAAGACGGCTTAAGCGGAATTACCTCAAATCCGTCCATATTTGAAAAAGCAATCGTCGAGGGGGAAGAATATCAGGACGATATACGGAAATTTGTGATGCAGGGTAAATCTAAAGAGAAAATCTATGAGGAACTAACAATACGCGACATACAGGACGCCTGCGACATGCTGAGGCCCGTATTCGATAAGGCGCAGGGGCAGGACGGCTTCGTGAGCCTTGAAGTGTCACCTTACCTGGCACATAAAACCGAAGACACCATTAAAGAAGCCCATCACCTGTGGGAAAGAGTGAACCGCCCTAACGTGATGATTAAAGTTCCTGCAATAACTGAAAGCATCCCCGCTATAAGGCAGCTTATAAGCGACGGCATAAATATTAATATTACTCTTCTCTTCGGACTCGACCGCTACCGCGAGGTAATTGAAGCCTACCTCTCAGCCCTTGAGGAACGCGTTGAGGCAGGAAGGCCAATTAATAATTTAGCTTCTGTTGCAAGCTTCTTCTTAAGCCGCATTGACGTTATGATAGACCCCATGCTCGAGAAAATTGCAAATGAGGGGGGCCCGAAGGCTGAACTTGCAAAATCTTTGATCGGGCAGACTGCTGTCTCATGCGCTAAGGTGGCTTACAGAATCTTCCAGGAACAGTTTGAAAGCGACCGGTACAGAGATCTCTTAAACCACGGCGCCCACGTTCAGCGCCTGCTCTGGGCAAGCACCGGCACAAAAAACCCTGCATACAGTGATATTAAATATATTGAGCCGCTGATTGGGCCCGATACTATAAACACCATGCCTGAGAAAACACTGGATGCGTACCGCGATCATGGGAACCCGGAATCGCGCCTTGAAAAAGGAATTGATACCGCCTTCAGGTCGCTGCACCAGCTGAAAGAAGCCGGAATTGATCTGGATAAAGTCACTCAGAAGCTGGAAGCTGAAGCTGTGGATAAATTTATTGAGCCATATGACAAGCTGATGAAAACTCTGGAAAGCAAGATCAGAAGCATGCAGGAAAAGAACCTGGCCAGGTAATTTAGCAGTGTGCAAAACTATTGTTTCTATTTATTCAGATTGAATCATCCTTAGCCGGAAAAGAAAAGGAGCAGAAATGGAATCAGCAAGACAGCCCGACCCTTGCGTCCTCATTGTTTTCGGAGCCGGAGGCGACCTGACGTGGAGGAAGATCGTACCTGCATTGTATAACCTTTTTACCGGCGGCTGGCTTCCGGAAAACTTTATGATGATTGGACTGGATATTAAGGAAATGAGCAATGAAAAATACCGTGACCACCTTAAGGATGGAGTAGTAAGCTTCACCCCAAAATCCAATATAAACAAAAACTGGAAAGACTTTGCCTCAAATATCTCTTACCTTAAGGCAGATTTTACCAATCTGCAGATTTTCAATAAATTACGCACTCAGCTCGATAGTGTAAACAGACAGTGGAAACAAAAGGCAAATCATATCTTTTATCTTGCTGTACCTCCCCGCTTTATTGAACCTATTGCTGAAGAGATCGGCCAGTCGGGTTTTGCAAAGGATGCAAAACATTGCCGCATTGTTGCAGAAAAGCCTTTCGGACACGACCTTGAAAGCGCGCGCGAGCTTAACCGTATACTCCTTAAGATATTCAGCGAATCGCAGATATACCGTATTGATCATTTCCTTGGAAAGGAAACTGTACAGAATATACTTGCCTTCCGCTTTGCAAATGCGCTTTTTGAACCCGTATGGAACCGCAACTATATAGATAATGTGCAGATTACCGTAGCCGAGCAGCTGGGCGTAGAACACAGGGGCTCTTATTACGATAACGCCGGGGCTTTCAGGGATATGATACAAAACCATCTCCTTCAGATACTCTGCCTTATTGCCATGGAACCTCCCGTTTCTTTCGGAGCCGATGAAATCCGTAATAGAAAAGTTGACGTGCTGCATTCTATACAGTGCTACCGTGAGTCCGACGTGCACAAGTACGCAGTGCGCGGCCAGTACGGACCGGGCTGGATTGAAGGACAATACGTAAAGGGATACCGAGAGGAACCTGGTGTGGACCCCGGTTCCAATACAGAGACCTTTGCTTCTGTAAAGTTTTTTATTAATAACTGGCGCTGGCACGGGATACCTTTTTACCTGCGTACGGGAAAACATATGGCAGAAACCGTATCCATAGTTACGGTTGAATTCAACCCCGTGCCTTTCGACGCCTTCCCGCCTGAATCCACAATTAACTGGCACCCCAACCGTCTTATACTCGGAATTCAGCCGGAGAAGGGAATCAGGCTTAATATTCAGGGAAAACGCCCGGGCCTCAAAATGGCGTTTAACCCCGTTGATCTGGTGTTTAACTACAGCGACGTTTATACTGAGGAGCCCCCCGAGGCGTATGAAACGCTTCTGCTGGATATTATGCTTGGCGACCAGACACTTTTTATGAGGGAGGATCAGGTGGATGCAGCATGGAGCCTTATTATGCCTATACTGAATGTCTGGGGCTCCACTCCGCCGCTGGACTTTCCGAACTACCCTGCCGGCACCTGGGGGCCTGAAGACGCAGAGGCACTCATTGCGCGGGACGGCAACCACTGGATGTATCTGCCGCTCAGACAAAACGGAGTAAAGAAGAACAATCACAAAAAGAAAGGGAAAAACTGACTGATTTCTCCTTCAGCTTATTTTTTCTTCATTCTATTCCACAAGTAATAAACCGGTATGCCCATGAGAACTATAAACATTCCGGGCCAGGTGTAAGATGGCTTATAAATAAGCAGATCTATGCATATGGCTGCAGCAATTACCATGTAAACTGCCGGCACTATAGGATACCCGAAAGCTTTGTATGGCCTTTCCTGCTCCGGGCGCCTTTTCCTTAAGATAAATATGCCGCAGATTGTCAGTATGTAAAATATAAGTACTGCAAAAATCACATAATCCAGAAGGTTGCTGTATGTGCCTGAAAGACACAGAAGGCTGGCCCAGACCGCCTGGAATATAAGAGCCGTCTGAGGGATGGAATTTTTGTTCAGCCTTCCTGCACCCTTAAAGAACAGGTTATCCTTAGCCATGGCATAATAAACCCTGGCCCCGGCAAGTATAAGACCGTTGTTGCACCCGAAAGTTGAGACCATTATAAGCGCCGCCATTATAACGGCAGCCACTTCTCCCCATACAACCGATATTGCAGCGGTGCCCACCCTGTCGTCCAGTGCAAACTGAATTCCCCTCTGCATTGCACCGGCTCCCCCTGGGTCCCCCTGAAGCGGAAGCACCATAAGGTAAGCCATGTTTGCAATAAGATAAAGTATAATGACTGTTCCTGTACCTATGGCAAGGCTTAAGGGAATATTCCTTTTGGGATTTTTTACCTCTCCTGCCGTAAAGGTAATGTTGTTCCACGCGTCGCTTGAAAAAAGAGAACCTACCATGGCAACCCCAATGGCAGCAAGAAGCTTCATCCCGGAAAGGGTTTCTTTTTCGAATGTTGTTCCTGAGGCGTGCAGCCACTGTGCATCCCAGAAATGCTTTATGTTTAAGGATATGGCTTCCCGGCTGCTTCCAATTAAAACAGCAACTGCTATAAGTCCAAACAAAGCGGCAGTTTTTGAAATTGTAAACACATCCTGCACAAGTTTGCCCAGTTTTAATCCCTGTATGTTGGTATAAGTCAGCAGGGCAATGCTCAGAATTGCAAGCACCTGAGCGGCAGATATTTTGAATCCCGAAATGTTCAGGAGAATATTTTGTTCACCCATGGAGGGAAATATAACAGCTGTAAACTTTGCAAAGGCAACTGCCACGGCTGCAATTGTACCCGTCTGAATTACAAGGAACAGCGTCCACCCGTACAGGAATCCTGTTAATGGGTTATAGGATTCACGGAGGTAAACATACTGGCCTCCGGCGTGAGGCATCATGCCGGCCAGCTCGCCATAGCTGAGTGCGGCAGATACCGTAACAAGTCCGGTTATGAACCACACCAGCAGAAGACAGCCCGGAGAGCCCACGGTTCTTGCAATATCGGCACTGACAATAAAAATTCCTGAACCGATCATTGAGCCCATTACGATCATAGTAGAATCGAAAAGACCGAGTTCGCGCCTGAAGCCTTCACCCCCGGAAGAAGAATTCCTGAAGCTGTCCATATTCCCCTCTGCTAAGTAATAAAGAACTCCTTTATATCAGCGGTATTTAACAAAGACAAGCTGGTCTATGATCTCCCCGTTTTTAACAACACTTTTTTTCTGTCTTACTTCAAGTTCATAGCCTGCTTTTTCGAGCACCTTTATGGAACCATTATTCCACTCAAACACGTCGGCATAAATTCTTTTAATATCAAAATTATCAAATGCGTATTCGGTAACTGCTTTCAGGGCGGCAGAGGCAATTCCTTTTCCCCAGTATTCCTCGGCAAGCCAGTACCCTATTTCCGCCTGTATTCTATGTACATCCTCCTTGATAATAAACCCTATTGCGCCTACAGCCTTGTTATCCACGTCAATTGCAAACTGCGTAACGGGTTTCTTGTTTACGACCATATTAAGCCAGACTTCAGCATCCTCGGGAGTATAAGGGTTAGGGAATGCATCCCTCAGGTTGATCCAGATATTCCAGTTGTTCGCGTAATGCGCAAGCGAATCCTTATCTGAAAATTTCCACGGCCTTATTTTGCAAATCCCGAGATCAATTTCCATCATTATATCTAAATTGTTTTTAATGATTAGCCACGACTGAATTGCCGGCCACGATCCTGCGCGGAGGATCGTGGCTAGGCATAAAACTAAAATATAATAAACTTCGGTGAAACAAAACCGTACTTGATATATTGGGAGAAAAAAATAAATTAAAAATATGTGAACTTTGTAAAACAGAAATGAATTAAAACATTAAGGCTGGAGCGGAAATGAAAGCCATGGTAATTACAGGCTTCGGAGGCGCTGAGGTATTTGAGGAAAGAGAGCTTCCAAAGCCGGAACCGGGAATTGGTGAGCTGCTTGTAAAAATACACGCTGCTGCAATTAATCCCGTCGATTTTAAGATCAGGATGAACGGCACCTGGGCCGGCGTTACCCCGCCCGCAATTATCGGCTACGATGCCTCGGGTGTTGTGGAAAAATGCGGACCCGGCGTTAAGGATTTTAAGCCGGGCGATGAGGTGTTTTATACTCCTCTTATTGAAAAGGGACACGGGACGTATGCCGAATATGCAGTGGTCCACGAAGACATTACAGCACTTAAGCCGAAAAATATGTCATTTGCACAGGCTGCCGGCGTGCCTCTTGCAGGCTGCACTGCACTGGATGCAATTGTAAACCTTGCAAAGGTTAAACCCGGAGAAACGGTGCTTATTCATGCCGGGGCGGGCGGAGTCGGCTCATATGCACTGCAGCTTGCCAAAATTTCTGGCGCCATAGTTGCAACAACATGCAGTCCGAAGAATGTGGATCTTGTGCGTTCACTAGGAGCAGATATTGCAATTGACTACAGAAAGGAGGATTTTGCAAAGGCATTTTTCAGGGAAACAGGCGGTGAACTGGCCGACGTTGTTTTTGATACGGCCGGCGGTGATACAACCGCACGCAGCATTGAAATAACTAAAAAATTCGGCAGAATTGTCAGCATTGTCAGTATCAGCGGCAATATAAACCCGGGTCACAGAAAAAATATTGTGCTTTATCTTTTATTCATGGAAAGGGCCAAGCACAAAATTGAGATGATGCGCACGCTTGCAGAAGAAGGTAAAATAACAACCATAGTTGATTCGGTTTTCCCTCTGAATCAGGTGGCTGAAGCGCACCGTAAAATTGAAAAAGGAGGGGTTAGAGGAAAGATCATTCTGCAGGTTATAAATGATTGAATCTTTCCGTCAGATCCTTAATCATATCATAAGAAAACAATAATAATAAAGGATTATTTATGGCCACGAAAAAAGCTTATGTAAAAGAGATAAAAGGACAAACAAATGAGCTCACATTCATGGGTAAAAGCGATTCAAACCATTGGATTACAATGGACGCGCCGGGCGAAGCAGGAGGGAGCCATGCAGGTGTAGGTCCAAAGGAACTGCTTTTACTGGGGCTAGCCGGATGCACCGGGAGTGACGTAGTTACAATATTGAGGAAGAAGCGCGTACATACAGACGACTTTGAAATGAACATTACGGCCGAAGTTTCCGACGAGCATCCGAAGGTATTTACAAAACTTAACGTTGAATATGTCTTTTACGGGGATAATATTCCTCAGAAGGATGTTGAAAGGGCGATAGAGCTTTCGCTGACAAAGTACTGTTCGGTGACAAAAATGCTGGAGAAAGCCGTTCCGATTACGCACACATACAGAATTGAACAAAAGAAAGAAGCCCCTGCGGAAATATAATTTAATACGGCATAATTGTTTTGGCCTGTAACGGGCGAGCGCCGCTCGCCCCTACATGCGGACGATCAAATCTTGTGCAGAAAATACTCATCGGGGATCAGTTTGCGGCCGTTGTAGCCGGTGTCCATTTCGTGATAATATTTTATATCTTCCTCATCGCTCCGCCAGCACAGCATAACATCCTGACCGTGGATAATGGAGGGAAAGTCCACCAGACCAATTGTAAAATTCCAGTCCTTGTAATAGCAGCCGATTTCCTCAAGTTCGCTCATGTAGTCGTTTATTGCCCCGGCAATATTCTGAATTTCGGGATCTTCAATTACATTACCCTGAATTGTTTGAGCCCGTTTGCGCATCGTGTCGCCTGCATTAATAATATCTCTTAGAATTCTTTTAACCAGCGGTAACGTTCTTCTTGCTTCTTCCGGAGTAAAGTACTTTACTGTTTTCATCTGCTCTCTCATGTTTTCATCTTTTCTTAATCATCTTTGTCATATTTTTTTCATCGCATCGTTGAGGTCTCCCCCTAAAGTTAAATGTATCTTATTATATTTTATATTCAACAAATAATCATTCAGGCATGAGGCTTATTGACCTTCAGCACACAAACCCGGTTTTCTTACCTGAATTCTATTTTCACTTTATTGTTTAATTCTATTTTTATACCGGGAATTGTACGCAGGAATTTCTTTGCTTCTGAAAACGGCTTACTCTTCATTGCCATTAACCGTTTATAATTCTCCGGGTTCTCAATCAGCTTTCCGAAATCAATTTCAGCCAGCGTAATCCTGCTGCCATCGCGGTATTCGGCATTGGTGGCCGTTATTGTTCCGGGGATGTTAACCGCAAAAGCCATTTTCATTCCGCTCATCATCTTCCTGATCTGCTGCTCCATTTGGGTATCTATCTGCATTGTATCTACTGCAGATTCAAGCTGTTCTTTTTCGGATTCCTGGAACTCCTCTGAAGGCAGATTAATTGTAAGCGTGGAGGGATCATCCTTATCCAGGTCAAATGAGATATACCCGCCGCTGCTCGTGTCGCTCATTCCGGGCGTTCCCTGCGGACGTACAATCTGCGATGGGTCCTGCCCTATTTTAACCTTGTCGATATCCTTAAAAGCATAAGCAATAATGTAGCCCTCTTTGTCTTCAGCGGACTGTCTTTTACCCGACATGTATGTTACGTCGTCGCCCATGCTGAGAGCGTCCCTGCGGAACTTGTCCTCGTCAAACAGGTCGAACTTCTTTGTGGAATCCTTATTCGGAAAAAAGCTTGAGATCATCATAATGGCTTCTTTGCTCATCATGAGATTCTTCTCAATTGTTCCTGTTCCGTCTGAATTCAGGTTGATGGTGGTATAGATTTCAATACAGCCTGAGAGCACTGTTATGGACGCCAGCAGTAAAGCAGAAATAAACAGCCGTTTCATTATTACCTCTATTTAATTTATTCTCGCTTTAATCTCTCTATAGCCTGGAACGCCGCCTTTTTATAATATATTAAATCCGCGTGAAATAGTTAGGATAAATTTACTTCTCTGAGTGTATTTTTGAAGTGAAATGCTGATGAGTCACACAGGAGCAGGCAGCGGCGCGCTCTAAAGCGTGCCGCTGCGCTATGAATCCGGTCTTTAGTTTAATTAACGTTGTCGTTACCTGACTAAAATTATCTCCTGTTGTGGTGATGATAAAAATTCGCACCCGTTTTCCGTAACCACTACTTCCTCTTCAATGGTGGCAATTCCGTAATCTTTAACAGGAAGGCGGGGTTCTATGGTATAAACTTCACCCTGCTCAATTTTCTTAAACGGCAGGTCGCCGTAGCGTTCCCACCTAGGGGCCAGAAGCCCGCCGCCGTCGTGAGCCATGCGGCCTATCTGATGGCCGAGTGCATGAGGATATTCCTCGTAACCCTGGTCCATTATATATTTTCGGGCAATGTCATCAATTTCACAACCCTGGCGCCCTGGTTTAAGATTCTGGGCCGAGAGTTTTATGGAATCCCTTATTACATCGAATCCTCTCTGCACTTCAGCGGGGGCTTTGTCTTCTCCGTCTTTGAGCACATACCACGTCCTCTGCAGATCAGAACAGTATCCCTGGTATGAAATTCCAAAATCTATGTTCAGCACATGTCCCGGTTCCACCTTCCTGTCGGTAGGTCCTGCATGCGCGCCTGCAGTGTCAGGGCCTGAGAAAACACTCGGGCAGTAGTCTGCCTCCCAGGCAAGGCCGAAACCTTTCTGCTTAACTATATCCTTAATATATGCTGCAACTTCCTTTTCGCTTACCCCGGGACGTATAAAGCCCGTAGCCTCTTCAAAAATCTTCAGTGTTTCCTTAATCGCGTGCTTCATGATCTCAAGTTCAGCAGGAGTTTTCTTTCCCCTTAAGGCGGCTATTATATCTTCAGATGAGATGAGTCTTTCCAGATATGGAGTATCCTTCAGATAGTCAACCAGCTCGAGGTACATTCCATGTGTAAGGCCGTCTGCAAGACTCGAATCCCTCGAAAAGTTAATTGCTATCTTGTTAGGATGATACTTGTTTATTGTGGCAACGAGAGTATCTTTTATCGACTTCAGGTATCCCACCACATTCTTAAATGTTCCCTGCATCCTCATATTTGCCACATCCAGGGAACCGAGTATTGCCGTGGTTTCCCCGGTTTTTGTAATGATATAAGCCGACTGCCATGTACAGCTTGTACCAACAACCATGTCCATTGAAGGGTCTTTAATATTAGAGCTCTCGCGCACAAAAATCAGCCACATGTCGATATTCTTTTCCTGCAGTATTTTCACTGCCTGAGCAATCTTTTCTTGAATCATTTCTTTCGACATATAAACTCCATAAAATTGGGTAATTGAGAAATTTTTTCGCTACAAACTTCCAGCGGAGTAATTATAAAGAATAATTTAATGAATAGTAATTTTTAAGTATATTAAACTTACCTATTTAAGTTTTCTAAGGCAAGTAAACCGGCAGTTTTTTATGCAGCAGATTCCAATTATAAAAGTTTTGGTTATAATATTTCTGGCCTCACTGCCTATAATTTTTCTTTTCAGAAAACTGCACCTGCCAAGCATTGCGGGATTTCTAGTTGCGGGAATTATTATAGGACCTTACGGATTCAGACTTATTACTGAAGCCGGCGCCATCAGGGTCATGGCCGAAATCGGAATCATTCTGCTCCTTTTTACAATCGGCCTCGAAGTCTCAGTTGATAAACTCATACAGATGAAACGCTTCCTCATTCTGGCCGGGGGCTCTCAGGTAGCGGGAACAATATTAGTCGCCTCTGTAATTTCAGGCCTGATGGGTATACCGCTTAATCAGAGCATCTTCTTCGGAATGCTGATCAGCCTGTCGAGTACGGCAATTGTCCTGAAACTGTTGTCCGACAGGAATGAGCTCGACACTCCGCACGGAAAGATTTCACTGGGAGTTCTGATATTCCAGGATCTGGCGGTTGTGGTAATGATAATACTTCTTCCCGTACTTGGTAATCAGGCGGGGCTTTCACTTACGGATCTTGCCGTAAAGCTTCTTATTGCCTTTGGAATTCTTGGGGCGGTTATTTTTGTAGCCAGGTATGTAATGCCTGAAGTGCTTTTCCAGGTGGCAAAGCTGAGAATGAGGGAAGCCTTTACAATAGGTGTAATACTGCTGATACTTGGGGCAGCCTACCTGACAGAAATGCTCGGGCTTTCGCTTGCACTGGGTGCTTTTATAGCCGGGGTCATTCTGGCTGATACTGAATTCAGCCACCAGGTTGCAGCCGACATTGTTCCATTAAAAGACGCATTTAACAGTCTGTTCTTTGTTTCCATCGGGCTGCTTTTGGACTACAGTCTTCTTGCCATGTACCCTTTTCAGATGCTGGGGCTTACCTTAGGCATCATAATTATAAAGTTCGCCATAATTTTTCTTATTACTCGTTTACTGAAGTATCCATCAAGGGTTGCATTTCTTACAGGACTCAGCCTAGCCCAGATCGGGGAATTCTCATTCGTCCTTCTGCAGTCGGGTCTTCATATGAAACTGATAAATACAGAGTTTTACAACGCTTTTTTGAGCGCATCAATTTTTACAATGCTCCTTACTCCTCTTCTTCTGCAGGCCGCACCCAGACTTGCGATGGGATTCAGGGACAGGAGTTTTAAGAAGCAGGCCCCTTCGGAGTCGGGCTACAGGCTGAAGGATCACGTTATAATTGCCGGCTTCGGCCTTAACGGGCGGAATATAGCACGGGTGCTTAAGGAAACCGGCATCAGCTACATCGTGCTGGAACTGAATCCTGTTACAGTAAAGGAATCCAAGAAGCAGGGCGAAAAGATTATATACGGGGACGTAACCAGACGGGAAGTTCTCGAACATGCCGGCTGCAAAGATGCAAGCGTGCTGGTCTTTGCAATTTCGGACCTCACCTCCACGCGCGCAGGCATACAGCTTGCAAAGCAGATGAACCCTTCGATCTACTGCATTGTAAGAACACGCTTTATAAGTGAAGTGGATAACCTGATCAGGCTTGGTGCCGATGAGGTAATTCCCGAGGAATTTGAAACCTCGCTGCAGATATTCTCCAAGGTGCTGGAAAAGTACCACATTCCTGTAAATGTGATTATGAAGCAGGCCAATATAATAAGAAGCGAATCCTACGGCTTCTTCCGGAAGGAAGTAACTCCTGAAAGCATGCTTTCGCACATCGATAAGATACTGGCCGAAGGCGTTACGGAGATCTATTTTGTGGAGGATTCAAACCCGAATAAAAACAAGAAACTCAAGGAACTGAACATACGTGCCCGGACGGGCGCCACGGTAATTGCAGTTCAAAGGGAAGACAGAACCATTGCAAACCCCTCGGGCGAAGAGATGATCTTAGGTTCAGACGCTCTTATCCTTTACGGGACACACATGTCTGTTGATAAGGCTATAAGCCTCCTTAATTCCGAAGAAAATTAGAACTTTTAACTATTTTTGAAAATTTTAATTTCTATTTTTAAGAAAATCCCCATATAATATTCGGCAATTCCCTGAAATTCTCGTCTTTCCGCATATGACAAATTCGGGCTTTACAGCCTGGTCAGACAAAATTTTCCCTCCTGCGGCTCCAGCAAAGATTTTTCTTTGCTTAAATTCTTTGTTTATAAGCATTAGGAGGCATGCCGGACCGGGCATGGTTGATTTTCGGAAATTAATATTGCATTTTTAGTCATGCTAATTCAGTTTTCTCTTTCAGGCAGTCATTTTGAATCCCAAGCTCCCCGGTGCTAAAAACTTGGGCACAAAAATTGCGTGTAAGAAGATAACTGTGATATTTTAGCAGAACAGTGGAAAAGCTGCAGCTTTAATGGCTGGAGATTTCATTACAAAATTCATTTAATTTATCATCTTAGGGGTTTTTATGTCCGAGTATGTTAACAAACTTATGGCTGAAGTAAAAGCCAAGAATCCGGCAGAACCAGAATTTCATCAGGCAGTGCTGGAAGTAGCAGAATCTCTGGAATTAGTGTTTGAAAGGCATCCTGAGTACCGTTCAGCCAAAATTCTCGAAAGAATGATTGAGCCTGAACGCGCCATCACCTTCCGTGTTCCATGGATGGATGACCAGGGCGAAATTCATGTAAACCGCGGCTACCGCATTGAATTCAACAGCGCAATCGGTCCTTACAAAGGCGGTTTAAGATTCCACCCATCAGTAAACATGGGTATACTGAAGTTCTTAGGTTTCGAACAGGTTTTCAAAAACAGCCTTACAACACTCCCTATGGGCGGTGGTAAAGGCGGCAGCGATTTCGATCCAAAAGGAAAGAGCGACAATGAAGTTATGCGCTTCTGCCAGAGCTTCATGACAGAGCTTTTCCGTCATATCGGTGCAGATACAGACGTTCCCGCAGGCGACATAGGCGTGGGCGGAAGAGAAATCGGTTACTTATTCGGCCAGTACAAGAGATTAAAGAATGAATTTACAGGCGTTCTGACCGGTAAGGGCATCAACTGGGGCGGTTCACTGGTACGTCCTGAAGCAACAGGCTTCGGCGCAACCTACTTTGCACAGGAAATGCTTAAGACCAGATGCCACGAAGTTGAAGGCCTTACATTTGCAGTTTCAGGTTTCGGCAACGTTGCCTGGGGCGCTGTAACAAAAATCAACCAGCTTGGCGGTAAGGTTGTAACGATTTCAGGTCCTGACGGATTTGTTTACGACAAAGACGGTATCTCAGGCGAAAAGATCGATTACATGCTGAAGTTAAGAGCAAGCAACAGGGACGCAGTTGAAGATTACGCAAAAGAATTCAAGGTTCCTTTCTACGCAGGAAAGAAACCATGGAGCGTAAAGGTTGACGTTGCAATGCCGTGTGCCACACAGAACGAGCTGAACGAAAACGACGCAAAAGAACTCGTTAAAAACGGCGTTCTCTGCGTTACTGAAGGCGCTAACATGCCTACAACAATTGAAGGCTTCAAGGTCTTCAGAGACAACAACATCCTCTTCTCACCAGGCAAGGCTTCAAACGCCGGCGGTGTTGCTACCTCCGGACTCGAAATGTCGCAGAACAGCATGCGTCTGCCCTGGCCAGCTGAAGAAGTTGACAACCGTCTGCATGAAATCATGAAGAGAATCCATCAGACCTGCCTTGAAACAGCAGAAAGATTTGGAACACCGGGTAACTACGTTAACGGTGCCAACATTGCAGGCTTCCTAAAAGTAGCCGATGCTATGATGGATCAGGGTCTGGTTTAATTTCCTCCAAAGGGAATTTATACAAGGAGAGGCGGACAACCGTCTCTCCTTTTTTATTTTAAATCCCGCACCCAATCCCATCCACCTGGTGCAAAAATAGATGCACCCCGCCTTTTCCCGATATTATTTTTTGACGTGAATACCTTTTTCTTTTAGCTTGAAAATAATACTACACATCTTATTTTTCAGCTCAGAAACTTTGATCCGTCTCTTAATACAATTCTATGAAGAAGGATAGTAATTGGAAATATTCTATTTAACAAAATTTCTTTTACGAAAGAGGTGGACTATGAAGCATATATTTTCTCTGTGTATCGGGTTATTTATTTTACTCTCCGGCAGCTTGTTTTCGCAGACGCAGTGGGCCAACTATACAAACGGCAGACTTATAAAGGCAATTGCCGAAGAAGATAACCACCTTTGGGTAGGAACTATGGGGGGTCTCGTAAGGCTTGATAAGACTACCGGGGACGCCATTTTTTTCAATAAATCAAACTCCGGCATTCCCGGAAACTTCACGCTCGGCATAGCTGTGGATTCTAAAGGCGTTAAATGGCAGGCTACACGTAACGCTGGACTCGGAAGATTTGACGGCAAAATCTGGGAAATCTTCAACCAGGCAAATTCAAACATTCCTTTTAACTGGGTCACTTCTGTTGTTGTGGATAAGAACCAGGATAAATGGGTTGCTACAAACGGCGGAGGCGTCGGAAAACTTACTGATACCACGTGGACAAGATATAATTCCGCAAACTCAGGTTTCCAGTCGAAGCTTGCCTCCTCAATTGCAATCGATTCCTCAGGCGTTAAGTGGGCGGGCTCTACGGATAAGGGTCTCGGCATGTTTAAGGATTCCGCATGGACCATGTTTAACAAATCAAACTCCTCACTGCCCGACGACAATGTGCTGGCAGTAAAAGTGGATAAGAATAACAACAAATGGATCGGAACGAAGTCGGGCGGCCTCGCAAAATACGACGGCGCGAACTGGACAATTTATAATGCATCCAACTCGAAGATCCCTTCCAACACTGTAAACTCAATTGCAGTTGATACGGCTGGTGTCCTTTGGATCGGAACCTCGGCCGGAATGGCCCGCTTCGACGGCACGAACTGGACAGTATATAACCCTACAAATTCAGAATTAAGAGATAACCTCATAAACGTGGTCTTTGTAGATAAGGACAATGTTAAGTGGGTAGGGACAAATGACTTCGGTCTCTTTAAGTTTGACGGCACAAAATGGACACATGTAAATACTTCAAACTCCGGACTACCGGATAACTGGGTCGCCACTATCGCAATAGATAAAAATGACGTCAAGTGGATTGGGACTCTTCAGGGCATGGCCCGCTTCGACGGGCAGACCTGGACGGTTTACAACAGCACAAAGGGCCTTCCTGTAAATGATGTTTATTCCATTGCAATCGATTCAAATGACGTAAAGTGGATAGGCACAAACGGGGGCGGACTTGCAAGCTTCGACGGAACTAACTTTACTGTTTATAATACAGTGCTGCCAAGCCTTTTTGTGCATTCGGTAAAAGTAGATAAAAACGGGAATAAATGGCTGGGGACCGAAGGCGGAGTAGTTAAATACGATGGAAGCACCTGGACAGTTTACAATACCTCCGGCGGCCTTCCAGTAAACAAAGTGCTCTGGGTTCAGCCCGATAATCTGGGCAATGTCTGGGCAGGCACCAGCGGCGGCGGAGCTGCAAGGTTTAACGGCACAAGCTGGACCGTTTACGACAGCCTCAACTCCCCTCTTCCCTCGAATACAGTCAACTCAATCGGAATAGACAGAAATGGCACCAAGTGGATGCAGACCACACAGGGAGAGGCCATATTTGACGATACAAAATGGATTATTATTAAGCCAGCAAAAAACGGCCTGCCCGATCCCTACGTAAGATCCATTGCATTCGATTCAAGCGGCAACAAATGGATCGGCACCTTCCTGGGACTTGTAAAATATAATGATTCAACGTTCACGCTCTTTAACCGTCCAAATACAGGACTCCCGGGGCAGGACGTGGTCACGATTGCAATTGACAAATTTGACAACAAATGGATAGGCACGAACCGCGGGCTTGCAGTCTTTAATGAAAAAGGGATAACGGGAACCAACACCTCAGGCATTAGCAGCAAAATAGAAATGCCAACGGGATACAGACTTATGCAGAACT
>JBLNAZ010000026.1:0-18702 GCA_050259615.1 Syntrophomonadaceae bacterium
CTATGCTGTCAGTTCTGCAGCCGGGGTACTGGTATTTTAATTTGTGAGTGCCCGGAATTAAATTCGACACGGTATAAGGAGTAACTTTACCAATATTATTTCCGTCCAGATAGATTTCTGCTTTGATGGGGTCTGTTTCGCAGAAGATCTTGCCATACATTGCAGGGTTGGAGAAATAATCGACGAATATTTCTTTTCTTTTTTCCTCTTCAACTTTTAATGTGAATGTAGTATCCTTAAAGAGGGGATATTTGAGGGTTACGATGTAGTCCGTTCCCTCCATCCAGCTCAGGCTGTCGGGAGTATTCCTTCCCGTACTTTTACCGTTCAGATAGATTTTTGCGCCCTTTGGATTTGAATCTATAAACAGGGCTCCTGTATGCACGGGCGGGTCCGGCGGACTTACAGAGACCTCTTTGTCGCATGAAAATGAAAAGAGGACAAACGTAAGCAGGTAAATTATGCCAGATATTTTTTTTAATTTTCTCATATTAATATTGGTGGATTATTTAGCAAAAAATGTTTTCAGGAAATATTTTCAGGGCATCTGTTCTCATTCAGGGCCCAGTTTGGACTTATACCCGAAAGATTTAATGTATGCCGGATCCATTAAGATAACGATCTTGGTATTGGCAAAAGAGCCGAATACTCCCAGCCCGCCCTCTATATTTGTAAAGTCTGTCTGGTCCAGCTTTACAGAAAAGCCGTTATCAGCCAGTTTTAATGAGGAGTAATAGGCCGACAGATTATCATCCATAGTCATTATTTCAGCCATTACGGTCAGAACAACGTAATTCTGTTTGTTCATATCCCCTTCTGAGATGTCCCGCATTGTGCGGTTAATGGCATCCATATCAATTAAATAAGAAGCGGTGTTTGTAGGTGTTGCATAAACCGGAACAAATTTTCCGCCGGAATTAAAATATCTTACAGGCAGTTTTCTTAAATATCTTACCGGAACTCCGTTTTCAAGCCTGAAATATATGAGGCTGAATCTTGGATAATAAAAAGTATTTGGGTTTAAGGCTCGCTGCCATCCTGCAATAACATAGTTTCTGCCTGCAGGGGGAATTTCTTGCTCTTCGGCCGTATAATCGGGTAATACGGGTTTCGGAATCTGGGTTGTTGCGTGCAGCTTTCTGCCATTGGGAAGAACAGCCAGAATTTCTGCCTGACGGTTGCTCGGGAGCTTTACATTTTCCACATAAAAATACTTCACCGGGGTGCTGTATCTGGAACTGTCGGCTCTTGGAATCTGCCCGGATTTCATTATATAGACACTGTCACCTACCCATATTCTTATATCGGCATTATCGAGTGCCGGGTCGGTTTTATTTTCCAGAGGGTCATATCCCTGAATGTTATAACTGGTTGAAAGCACAGCGGTCTGAACCGTGGTATCCGACCTCAGGATACAGGTAAGAATGTATTTTTCCTTAAATTCCCCTTTGGGATTAAAGTTTTCATCCTTACAGCCTGATGAAATAAAGGCTGATGAACAAAGCAGAATGCTGAAAAGTATTTTTTTCATATTTCAAGCTTTAATGTTGCAGTTGGTAAAAATGGCAGCATGTTGACGCGCTTGCCTGTATTGCGTTCAAAGTAAAAAATGTTTTTCCTGTCGTAAACATTGATTGCGCTCACGTCCAGGTAAAAATTAGCAAAAGCCACCTTAAACTTTTTGGAAAGGCTCAGATCCAGCCTGTGATAATCAGGCAGCCGCCCGAGGTTCTTATCTCCCAGGAGCAAAAACGGCTGGTATGGGGCAAGCATGTTCAGCTGGTTAAAGTAATCGCCTGCTTCCAGCTTGTCGTAATAGCCCGTCATTTTTGTAAAAGGCAGGCCTGAGTTATAAACCCAGATAACACTTGCGTTCCAGCCGGCTCCAAAGTCATATTCAAGCGTGAGGTTGACGGCATGTCTTGAATCATACTTGGGATAATAAATCCAGTCATTTACCGTCTTGTAGGTCCAGCCCATAGAATAAGAGCCCATAAAAAAGAAGTCCAGGAACTTGTATCTTAACATGAACTCTACGCCATATGCTTCGCCCGAGCCTGAAATCAAATCCCTGTCGGACTCAAATACCTTATTTTCGTTTATGGCAGGAAAGTTTGCAATACTCTTATAGTATCCTTCTGTTTCCAGGCTCAGGTTTTCCGTAAAGTTTGTTTCCAGACCGAGTATATAATGCTTTGAATTTGCGGGGTTTAAGTATTCAGGAATTATTACCCATGGCTCGAAAAGGGAGATTACTTCGGATTCATCGGAAAGCGTGGTAATTTCCTGCTGGAATATTCCACAGGCGCCTTTAAGTGCAATCTGCGGAATGGGCCTGTATGTAAAGCTCAGGCGCGGTTCATTGAAAAATTTACCCCCGTTGGGCGACAGGCCGGTAAGATTAATTCTCGTTCCAATATCAATGCCCAGATTCTTGAAGCGCAGGAACTTGTATTTTGCATATACACTGAAATTTGTTCCGTATGAACCGATGTTAGTGACAGCCCCGCTCGCATTCTCAAGAAAGAGATTCGTTTTGAGATGGAGGATGTTTAAACCCACACCAAGCTCGTCCTTGGAATCGTAAATATAACTGCAGTCCATCTTCATGTTAACATCGGTTACTTCATTTCTCTTGGGCCTGCTTGTGCTGTAGTTTGGAATCACCTCACCTAAAAAGTTGCTGAAGGAGAGGCCCATTTCAAAGAATAGCGGGCTGTCGGATATCTGGAACCATTTGAAGCCGAAGATGCTGTTGGACCATTTCAGGTCTGCTTTTGTAGGATCTCCATTCATAAGTCTGTCGTCGCTTAAGAGTCCCTGGACTGTAATTTTGCTTCCCTCCACAAATTCGGGGTTGGAGTAGTTTACCTTAAATGAAAGGTCGTAGAAATCAAGCGGTATATTCTTATCGTTTAAAAACTTTCTGTATATATCGCTTGAATAACTCTTTCGTCCAGTTACAATAAAAGAGCCGCATGGAATGGGGCCTTCCACAAGAGCCTTTGCGCTTAAGTAGCTGATGCCGGCTTTTGCGCTGTAGTTATTCTTATTGCCGTCTTTGGTGAAAATATTCATAACAGAGGAGATCCTGCCGCCGTATTCGGAAGAGAAGCCTCCCTTATAGAACTCGACGTTATTGACCATTTCAGGATCAACAATGCTGAAAAGTCCGAATGCATGAAAAGGGTTGTAAATTGTGGCGCCATTTATCATCACGAGGTTCTGGTTGCTGGCGCCCCCGCGGATATAATATCTGGCCGAAACGTCGCCTGTTGATCTAACGCCCGGCAGGTACTGAAGCGAGCGGAAGATATCCGTCTCAACGCCTTTAGGCATCAGTTCCAGTTCTTTAATTGTGAGCCGCTGCAGGCTTATATCGGTTGCGTTTTCTTCAACAATGCGCTTTTCAATTTTTTCCACCATCGGCAGCACAACGCTGGAAGGGATGAGCCGGATGTTGAGGTGTGTCATCTTTCCCTTTTCAAGCCTGATGGTCATTTTTTTAGGATAGTAGCCCATATAGGATACAACGAGTGTAAGGGGCCTTTCTGCAGGAACAGCAGTAATAAGAAAATATCCTTTGGAATCGGAGTAGGCGCCGGTGGAGATTTCCTGTATTGCCACGCTGGCGTAAGTAAGAGCTTCCCCGCTGGTTGAGTCGGTAATGAGTCCCCTTAAATTTCCTTTCGACTGTGCGAAAGTCTCAGAGGAGGTTAAGGGTGCTGCGAGTAAAAGAAAAATTACCATTAAAGGGAAGAACAGGAATCCGGGCAGTCTTTGTTCATGCATAGATGCTCGCTTTTTCTTAATGAATTATTGCGGAGGCAAGTTATACAAAACATAATAAAAATGAAATATGGATATGAATAATTTTGTTTGGCGGCAAAATAAACATCCCGAAGGAAGAATAGGTGTATGAACGCGTTCGGCGGGAAGGCAGGTCCCGCGTCTCCGCCGCGGCGCGCGGATCCAAAGTCCGACGGAAAACATGGCGGAGGAGGCCTGGGAGACGCCTTAAAACAGGAAAATGAAAGACTATTTTAGTATATTTTATTTACAAATATGATTAAATGTGTATCTTTATTTAAGGAGACTGATATGCATTGGTCTGAGAAACTGTAAAAACCGGCCTTATTATGAGGAGGCCGATTAAGTAAATGAAAGAAAACTTAAAGGTGAAAAATTGTTAGGACATATTATTAAGTTTGTCAGGGACAGGTTAAGCAAGATATCAAACGCCGGCAAAAAGAAAAAAGAGGGAACAGCAAAGGAAATAAAAGCTGGCGGCGGCCAGCAGGGAAAGGAAAGAAAAACCGGAAGGGAAACCAGGCCATCGGGAAGACCGCATGCGCCCGTACAGGATAAAAGAGCACCGCAGGGGATGGCACCAAAACCAAAAAGGACTCAGTCTCAGCCTCAGCCGCCCCAGCAGCAGCAGCAGGCACCCGCGCCGTTTAGAAAAGAAAGGCCTCAGCCGGTACAGAAAACCGCTGTTCCGCAGAAAAAACAGCCCGATAACTGGGATGTTGCGCAGTTTAAGGTGGAACCCTCGCCGGACAAAACAAGGTTCCACGACCTTAATCTTCCCAAAGAGCTCATGCACGCAATTTCCGACCTCGGATTTCAGTACTGTACGCCCATTCAGGCTGAAATTCTCTTTAATACGCTCAACGGAAAGGATGCTACCGGAAAGGCACAGACGGGTACGGGCAAAACAGCCGCATTCCTTATTACTATAATAACCCGCCTGTTGAAGGAAAAGCTGCAGCAGGATAAAAGGCGCAACGGCGCACCGCGCGCCCTTATAATTGCGCCAACTCGTGAACTCGTAATGCAGATAGCAAGCGATGCGGATAATCTCGGAAAATTTACAAACCTCGTCATTATGTCGGTCTATGGCGGCATGGACTACCAGAAGCAGAAGCGCCAGCTTAACGGCCAGCAGGTGGATATTCTTGTGGCTACGCCGGGAAGGCTGCTGGACTTTTATAACCGTCACGACGTGCATTTGAGCCAGGTTGAAATAATGGTCATTGATGAGGCCGACCGTATGCTCGACATGGGTTTTATTCCCGATGTCCGCAGAATAGTACGCGCTACCCCTCCCAAGGAACAGCGCCAGACGCTTTTCTTCAGTGCCACTATTACTCCCGACGTGGAGCGCCTGGCATCGTACTGGACAAAAGATGCAGTAAGGGTTGAAATTGAACCTGCACAGGTGGAAGTGGACTCTGTAAAACAGATTATTTATATCGTGACGAGTGAAGATAAATACCCGCTGGTTTATAACCTGATCACAATGAAGAATATGGACAGGGTGATTATATTTGCCAACAGGCGCGATGAGACACAGGGGCTTACGGACCTTCTTCTTAAACACGGTATCAGCTGCGCTCTGATTTCAGGAGATGTGGACCAGCGCCAGAGAATAAGAACACTCGATGATTTCAAAAACAGCAAGATCCGCGTCCTTGTTGCCACCGACGTCGCAAGCCGCGGCATTCACGTAGACGGTATAAGCCATGTAATAAATTATACACTGCCTCAGGATCCTGAGGACTATGTGCACCGCATAGGGCGTACAGGCCGTGCGGGTGCTACCGGTACCTCAATCAGTTTTGCCACAGAGGACGACTCGTTCTATATTCCTGCAATTGAAAAATTCCTGGGCCACAGCCTGCACTGCGTTCAACCCGATGAAAAGCTCCTTCAGCTTCCGGGCGAACTTGAAGTTGCGCCCCCGGTTCAGTCTGCATCAGGTGAAACAAGATCACAGGATACAAGGCATTCCGGACAAAGACAAGGCGGCGGAGGCTACAGAGGAGGCGGAGGCCAGCGCTCCGGCACGGGACAAAGAGGCGGCCAGAGACCACAGGGAGGACAACGACAGGGCGGCCCGAGACAGGGCGGCGGCGGCGGACAGAGACCTCAGTCGGGCAGCAGGCCCGAAAGGAGAAATCCGAACAGGCCGGGGACAGAAAATAAAAATGAAGGACGGACAGAAAGGCCGGGGCCGCAGAATACTGAGCCCAAAAAGCCTCAGAGTCCAGATTCAGAAAACCAGTAAGAATCTTAATAGCGGAAGTGTTTAATCGCTTCCCCTTTTATTCCGATTTCCGTCATTGCCTCAATGCCTATCTGAAGGTGAAGATCGACGTAGCTTTCTGTTACCTTGCGGTCCGATTCTTCGGTTTTGATCCCTTCGGGGATCATAGGCGTGTCGGAAACGAGCAGCAGGGCTCCGCGTGCAATTTCGTTTACATGTCCCACAATAAAGACAGTGGCTGTTTCCATGTCAATTCCGATGACAGAAAGTTTTTCCAGGTAGCGCTTGAAATTATCATCCCACTCCCAGACTCTCCTGTTGGTAGTATAAATAACCCCGGTGCGGTAATCCTGGTTGTGTTCAACAATTTTTTCGGAAACAAACTTATGGAGCTTAAAAGAAGGCAGTGCCGGCACCTCGGGCGGCAGATAGTCGCCTGAAGTTCCTTCACCCCTTATGGCTGCAATGGGTAGAATAAAGTGTCCGAGCTCAGTGGATTTTTTAATGCCGCCGCATTTGCCAAGGAAAAGAACTCCTTTAGGCTGGCGGGCTACCAGCAGATCCATTATAGTAGCGGCATTGGGAGATCCGATGCCGAAGTTTACGATAGTAAGTCCCTGCGAATTTGTGGCAGTCTGCATCGGGCGGCCGATGCCGCGCATTTCGCAGTTGAACTGTTCAGCAAAGCGTGTAACGTAATTATGAAAATTCGTCAGCAGCAGGTAATCACCGAATTCATCTATTTTTGTCCCGGTATAGCGGGGGAGCCAGTTTTGTGCAATTTCCAGTTTAGTTTTCAATATTATTTTTTCCTGATCGCGTTAAATTTATCTGCAAGTTTTCTTATTTCCTTAATGTGCTGAGGGCCCGTGCCGCAGCAGCCTCCGATAATATTAATTCCCATTTCGAGGAGTTCCAAGGCCTTTGGAGAAATGATTTCGGGAGTTTCCCTGTAAATGCTTACGCCGTCCACCCATTCAGGAATTCCGGCATTAGCCTGTGCTAAAATGGGCTTTTGTGTCAAGGGCCGCATCTGTTTAATAACCTGTATCATTTCATCAAAGCCTCTGCCGCAGTTGGAACCTAAAACGTCTGCTCCCGCAGCAGTCAGCCTTTCAATGCTTGTTTGAATGTCCACACCCCACATTGTTTTTGGGCCTGAGGGTCCAATTTCAAACGTCATGGAGGCACTGACAGGAAGTCCTGTTTTTTCTTTTGCAGCTTTAACTGCAGTTTCGGCCTCCTCGATCGACATCATGGTTTCAACAAAAATTACATCCACGCCTCCTTCGGCCAGAGCCTCTGCCTCTTCTGCAAAAGCATCGTAGGCATCCTGAAGGTTAAGCGGTCCGAGGGGTTCAAGTATTTCTCCTGTAGGTCCAATTGAGCCGGCAACAAATTTACCTGCCGGGCATACCTGGCGTGCAAGTTCGGCAGCTTTCTTTGCAAAATCGTAGGCCCTGTCTTCCATCTGATGGAGTGAAAGCCTGATGCGGTTGCTGCCGAAAGAGTTGGTCTCAACAATATCGCTTCCGGCTTCATAATAATCCCTGTGGATTGCCTGAATTACCTCGGGGCTGACGAAATTCAGTTCCTCGGGGCAGACGCCTGTTTTCATACCGCGCTTCTGAAGCTCTGTGCCCATGGCTCCGTCTGAAAGCAGTATTATGCCTGAATGCAGTTTAGCTAAAAAATTATTAGACATATATCTTAATTCTTATTATTTATTCAAAAATATTAAAGAAATATAAGAAAGAAAAAACAATTAATAACGGGGGCGGGCGCTTAATTTGGCCGGCTACCTGCAAAAGCCGTAAACTCCGCTTAAGGATTTCATGGGCAGCATCAGAAAAGATTCCGTAAGCCGCATTCCCGCTTCTTCCGCATTTAACATGGATAGAAGTATTTCCTGCTCGGGAAGATCCCAGCCCGGATATCCGGGGGAAAATCTTTTTGTAAGGTGCAGGCTTTCTTTAACAGCTTCTGCCTCAATTAACTCACGGCCTTTTGCCTGCACGCCTTCAATAAGGGCTGAAGCCGCGGCATTAAGAAGGTAGCCTTCCAGAAAATCCTCTCCCTCAAGCCTGCGGATCCCGTTATCGGCCTCTTCTCCCAAAGTAATGACGTATAAAGCCGCCCTTTCGGAATTCCTCAAGAGGCGGAATATTCCTTTTCCTGAAAAAGAGCTCCCATCATGAAAGACAATGCGCAGGCCTTCGGGATCTTTTTCAGTGATCTTAAAAACACCGTATCTGAAAAGGGGCCTGAAAATAGTGCCGTACTTTGTGTACATCGTGCGGCATGCTTCAAGCATTGCTTCGTTGTTTTCCGAATTCTTCGAAAGCCTCAGGTACTTAAGTGTGCATTCGGGATCAAATGGAATTGTGCCGCTGTCAATATAGACTGTAGATATATTGCGGACTTTCATGACGGGAAAATCATTGAGTTTACAAATATATCCTGAAAGTCCTCTCTTCCTGAGATCTCAACATACTTTACTATTTCAGGGAGTCTTTCAGCCTTCAGCCTTGCCTCTTCAGAAAGCAGCACCGCTTCGGCGCCGGCCAGGGCCGCATTGCCAATAAACTTTATAGTGCCGGGTTCTACCTGTGGAAGCATGCCAAGTGCAACGGCATCTTCCCCGTTTAAGTGGCTGCCGAATGCCCCGGCTATAAATATTCCGCTGAGGTCTGCGGGCGTAATATTCAGTTCTTTCATCAGAATAATTATGCCCGCCGAAATTGCCGCCTTTGCAAGCTGAACTTCGCGTACATCCTTTTGTGTAAGCATAATACCGTTTTGGGTAAGCCTGATATTATTTATTCCGCTTTCAGAGCGGACCACCCTCATTTTCAGTTCGTCGCTTAAACTTTCAGGGAGCATTTCCCTGTCCGGAATTCTGCCGCTTTTGTCGATCATGCCGGCTCTTAAGAATTCAACCACAAGGTCGTGAAGTCCGGAGCCGCAGATTCCAATGGCCTCGGCACTGCCCACGGTTACAAGCTTAAGGCTTCCGTTTTGTATTTCGGCGCTTTCAATTGCACCGCGCGATGCTCTCATGCCGTGTGTAATGGATGCTCCTTCCCAGGCGGGGCCTGCGGGAGAAGACGAGCAGAGTATTTTGTTTTTTGATCCTAAAACTATTTCGCCGTTAGTCCCGATATCTACAACAAGTTTTATCCTGTCGTCATTTTCCAGGTCGAGCACAGTAAGCACGCCCGTAATATCGCTTCCAACGTAGCTTCCCAGGTCAGGCAATAGATAAACAAGTCCGCCAGGGTTAATGTCAATTTTTAAGTCACGGGCGTTAAGGTTAAGTGCCCTTTTTACTACCGGGACGTAAGGACTGAAGGCAATATTTTCAGGAGTTATGCCGAGGAAGATGTGGCGCATGATGGTGTTGCCCGCAATGGAAACCTTGTAGACTGCGCTTTTTTCAATTCCTGTTTCACGGCAGAGTTCTTCAATGAGGGAATTTATCTGGTTTATTATCAGGCCCTGGAGCTCTTCGAGTCCGCCCTTATGGCTTATTATGTAATTTGTTCTTGAAATTACGTCGGCGCCAAAAGACTGCTGAGAGTTTAAGGCAGAACTGACGGCACAGACCGCGCCGGTATTAATGTTAAGAAGTTTTGCGGCAACTGTAGTTGTGCCAATATCCACCGCAGCAGCGTAGAGTGAGTCTGAAGTGTGGCCGCCTTCAACTGTAAGGAGCCTTTGGCCGTCCAGGATTGCTGTAAGCCTGTACTGATGTTTTCTTAAAACAAGGGGAAGTTCTTTCAGCAGGTGAAAATTAAAACCGGCAACAGGGAAACCTTTTTTATTCAGCTCATCTGCAAGGACCTCAAAATCAAAATAGTTTTCCCCGCCTTCAGGTTCCGGAAGTTGTAGAGTAACTTTCTTTAAGCCGGGGTTTAAGGTAAATCCTCCTGTTGTGCTTTCTGTCAGGATCCTGAGGCCGAACGTCTGCGATTCTTCGGGCACAATGCAGGTTGTGTCTGAAGAAATTGCGCTCTGGCATGAAAGGCGGCGCCCCTTACTGAGCTCTTCATCTGAAAAATAATCTTTATCTGCGGCATTCGGGGCCATGAGGCCTTCACTTATTATTACGCCGCATTCTCCGCAGGTACCAAGGCCCCCGCAGGAAGATTCAATTACAAGTCCCAGCTCCAGGGCTGCATCGCGCAGCGAGGTGCCTTCATAAAAATAACCCGATTTATTGCCGGGCAGAAAAGTAACCTTATGCTGTTTCATAGTTTCAGTATTTCCCGAACTCTTCAGATAAATCGGCCAGAAGACTAATGTTTTCCGGAGGTGTTGAAGGAGCAACCGAGCACGCCGAGCTGAGAATAAATCCCCCTTCGGGCTTGCCCGTTTTAATGCGCCAGAGGACGTCTTCAGAAAGCTGCGCTGTATTTCCGTTCAGAAGAGTGTTAATAGGATCTATATTTCCCTTAATAAAAACTTTTCCTGAGAGGATCTTTTTTGCCTCCTCCAGGTCCACGGTGCCGATGGGGGGAGGGTCGAGTGTGTCTATGCCGTTCGTGCCGGTTTTCATCATAAGGTCGAGCCTGTCGCCTATAGAGCCGCAGGTATGCGTATAGACGGGTATTTTATATTCTTTCCTGATCTCCTCAACAATTCTTTTTTCATAAGGAGCCACAAACTCCTCATAGTGCTTCCGGGAAATAAAGCCCGCACCGGCGAAGGCCGAAGAGATTAGTATGGCGTCAACGCCATACGAGGCCTGTTTTTTGCCGAGGGCTATAGCGCCCTGAGTGAGACTTTCCAGGCAGGCTTTAGCCTTTACGGGGTCGAGCATAATAGCCATAAGGGCATTTTCATAATTCAGGAGTTCCAGAAACTGCGACCATGGGGAGAAGACCTCGGAATGAACAGATACTTCGCCGCCTGTTTTTTCAATAACCTTCTTTATTGTAAGGAAGTGATAATCCGGAAAAAAGTTGTTAAACGGGCGCACTTCTTTCTCAAAGCCCCAGGTAAAGGGATATTTAATTTCCGTAACGTCCCACGGCTCCACGTAGAAGAGTTTTTCCGGGTCGAGTTCATCAAACTCAGGGAAGCGGCGGCTGCCGTCTGAAAGGAAATAATGGGGGTTATCGTTAAGAGGGAACACAGTATAGCTTCCGTCTTTCCATCTTATTATTGTTTCATTATCCTTTTCCTCGGTTTTCGAGATATCCTTTTGGTAGTCCGGGTCGCGTCCGGGCAGGTTTACAAGAATGCCGTCGAACCTGTATCTTTGCTGCATTCTTACGAGGGCTTCCGAAAAGCCTTCTGAAGTGTACCAGATATCCATCGGTTTTAGTCCCGAATAGAGGAAATAATGCCCCAGGGAAAGCTGGCACATAACAGGCACTCTGTCGGGCACCTGAAGGCACATGGCCTTCTGCATTCTTTCTTTAGATGTCATAGTATTATAATGTTTATCGTATGATAAATATAAGGAATAAATATACTCCAATTGAGATGAACGCGCAAGATTGCACAAAAAAAGCCAGTAGGGGAAAATGCGCAGAGTGCGGCGGAGGACTGCCTCGGTGCTGAAGCAAGGCCAATGCGGAAAAACCCCTTGGGAACCACAACTTTATGTTTCACCTTTTGTAAGCTTATATTTATATTTACTGAAGTTATTAATTGATGTTTTAATTATATTAACCCAAAAGAGATTAAAATGACTGAACCAACTGTAAGCGTGGGAATACTGACGGCAGAGAAAATCAGCTTCGACCTGTATGGCGATTTCTCCTCCTTCGGCTTTAAGAATACATTCAGCGGCAGGTATACTGCAAGTCTGGAAGACGATATTATTGTAATTGAGGCTGAAAAGGAAACCTATAAGGTGACAGGTGAAATTTCTTTCACCCCGAACGACTTAAGAAGCGAATCGTTCCTGATCAGAGAAGTTGTAATTGGCGTTAAATTCCACTGGGAACAGAAGGAAAACCAGAGATTTGCCGGCATTCTGAAGCTTATTAAGGAAGGCGATAAGATTACAGCTGTAAATGCCCTTCCTGTGGAATCGTATCTTACAAGCGTTATCTCTTCTGAAATGAGCGCTACCAGCTCGCTGGAACTCTTAAAGGCTCATTCAATTATTTCAAGAAGCTGGCTTCTTGCACAGATTGACAAGGTTAAAGACAACGCCCCCGGCACAAAGCATGCCTCAACTTTCCAGACCGAAGATGAACTGATTAAATGGTACGATAAGGAAGATCATACATTGTTCGACGTGTGCGCCGACGACCACTGCCAGCGCTACCAGGGCGTTACTAAGGCTTATACGGATAAGGTAAAGGAAGCTATAGAAGAAACCTACGGCATCGTTCTTACTTTTAACGATAAGATCTGCGATACCCGGTATTCAAAATCGTGCGGCGGAATTTCAGAGGCTTTTGAGAATGTATGGGAACCGGTAAAACATCCTTACCTTTCTCAGGTGGTCGACTATAAGTACGATCCCGAAAACCTCAACGTGGATTTCTCTGAGGAGCAGAGCGCCGACAAGTGGATCCGCTCAAATCCCCCTGCTTTCTGCAATACAAACGACCAGAAGGTGCTCTCGCAGGTACTGGTGAAGTTCGACCAGAAAACAACCGATTTCTACCGCTGGAAGGTTGAATATACACAGGAGGAAGTTTCCAGGCTGATCAGGGAAAAAAGCGGAATGGATTTTGGCGAAATAGTAGACCTTATTCCGGTGGAAAGAGGCTATTCGTCCAGACTTATTAAACTGAAAATTGTTGGTACAAAGAAGACCCTGACCATAGGCAAGGAGCTGGAAATAAGAAGGCTGCTTTCTTCATCGCACCTCTACAGTTCGGCTTTTGTGGTGGATAAGGAAGACGTTAAAGACGGCATACCCGGAAAGTTCATTCTTACCGGCGCGGGCTGGGGACACGGTGTGGGCCTCTGCCAGATAGGCGCCGCTGTTATGGGTGAAATGGGTTACAGCTTCGACGAGATTCTGCTCCATTACTTTAAGGGCGCAAAGCTGAAAAAGATATATTAACAGTAAATTAACCAGATGCCAAAGGCTGAAAAATAAGCTTTCAGGCCTTTGGCATCAGGTGTCCTCTGGCAATACTGACATATTTTTATATTGCTGTTAACAGCACAAGTTCCTATTTTTATAATGAATGGAAACGTTTTTGACTTTCAGAATGTATGCTACTTAAGAGGCATATTTGATATAAAAACAACAGATTTCAGAGGGAATAATTTTTCATAAATGACATTTCTTAACCCTGCGATATTATTTGGACTTATTGCAACAGCAATCCCCGTATTATTACACCTGCTCAATTTAAGGAAATTAAAACGCATAGAATTCAGCACGCTTACTTTCCTCAAAGAGCTGCAGAAAAACAAAATACGCAGGATAAAGCTGAAACAGTGGCTCCTTCTGGTGCTCAGGTTCCTGATAATTCTTTTTGTTGTATTTTCATTTGCCAGGCCGACACTCCAGGGCGTATCCATTGGCGGCACTACAAGTTCGGCTAAAACTACGGCCATATTTATTTTGGATAACACGTTCAGCATGTCGGTTGTAAACGAAAAGGGCTCAGATTTTAACCGCGCACGCCAGATAATAAAAACACTCCTTGGTGAACTCCAGGAGGGCGACGAGGTGGCCCTTATTACGGTTGCAGGAGCGGGAAAAGAGGAAGTTAAAACAACAACAAACCTTGCTGAATTCCGGAAAAAGCTGGATGCGGCAGACCTTTCGTACGAAAGCGGAACAATTAATAAGGCTGTTATTCAGGCGGGAGAACTTCTTTCGGAAAGCCATAATTTCAACAAGGAAATATATCTTTTAAGCGATTTCCAGAAAACGGACTTAATTGAACCTAATCAGCCTGTTTCAAACTTGAGCGGCATACTGGGCGATAAGGTTAAGCTCTATACGTTCGATTTTTCGGGAAAAGAAGTATTTAACCTCGGCATTGACAACCTTGAGGCAAATAACCAGATATTTGAGAAGGGGAAACCTGTCAGCTTTACCTCAACTGTTACCAACTACTCTTCAAGAAGCGCCACCAACAGCGTAGCATCCCTTTTTATCAACGGCGAAAGGAGCGCGCAGCAGAGCGTGAGCCTGAATGCGGGAGAGACAAAAAACGTTACATTTGAGACCGTTATGAAGTCCCCGGGCTACACGGATATTTCAGCAGAACTGGAAGACGATGACATTAACCAGGACAACAGGCGCTACATGAATATTGTGGTGCCGGATAAGGTCTCGGTTGTGATATTTTCCAACAGTGAGGACGACTCCAGGTTTGTGGAACTTGCCCTCATGGCCTCGGGCGAAAACGGCACAATTAACGTCACAAAAAGAAACTTTAGCCAGATTTCTTCTGTTGATCCTAATAGTTACGACGTTGTAATTGCCATTGGCTCCGAAGGCCAGAATAACGTTCAAAAGCTGAAAGAATATGCTGCAAACGGGGGAAGTCTTTTCATTATGCCCGGCTCAGCTTCAAACCTGTCTAATTTCAGGGGCCTTTTATCTTCTCTTCAGCTCCCGGAGCCCGGTTCAATGGCCGGAAGTCCTAACTCAGCTCAGAATGCTGCCGTCTTTGACAAGATCGACTTTGAACACCCGGTTTTTTCGGATATCTTTGCAAAATCAGCAAAAAAACAGGTGGAATCGCCCGAAGTTTACTACTATTTCAGGTTAAGTACGCAGGGAAAGGGAAAAAACATAATTACCCTGCCCGACAACTCCTCTTTCTTAAGCGAATACTCAATGGGAAGGGGAAAAGTGCTGCTGATGAATACGGCTCCCGTGCTTAACTGGACGAATTTCCCGCTGAAAGGCATTTTTGCCCCGGTTATGGATAAAGCGGTTTTTTACCTGGCCAGCAAGGATCACCGAATGAACAGCTTTACGGCTGGGGAAATGGTGACAATAAATCTGCAGGCGAGGGCTCTTCCGCAGGTTAAAATTTCCAGACCCGACAAGACCGATGAGTTTATTAATCTGGATAACCAGAAACAGAATTTTATTACTTACAGCAATACAAATTTAGCCGGCAACTACAGGGTTTATTCGGGCCAGAAGCTTGTGGATTATTTTTCTGTAAACCATTCTCCGCTGGAATCCAATACGGGGAGCCTGACCCTGAAGGAATTTAACGATTATCTGAACAAAGCCGGTTTTAAGGGAAAACAGTTCAGGCTGGATGTGAATGAAAATTATTCGCGTGAAATTCAGCAGGCACGCTTCGGATCAGAACTCTGGAGGTTTTTCCTGATGATAGCGCTTGTTTTGGCTCTTATAGAAATGCTGATCTCGCGCAGCCGAAAGAAAGACATTGTGTAACCAAGGGATTTATTTACTTAAACAGCTTCTGCCAAAAAAACAGAACGCATGTTTTTATGAAAGGGATCTATGATAGAAAATCAAAAGAATACGACGGAAAAGGCAATTTTAGTTTCTCTTAATACAAGAGAATATACAAAACTGGAAGTGGAGGAACACCTCGACGAGCTGGAAATGCTCGCCATGACTGCCGGGGCAGACACGAAAATGAAGATGATTCAGGAGCGCGACAGGATTGAACCGGCTTATTACCTCGGCAAGGGAAAAGCCGAGGAACTGGCACAGCTCGTGGAATTTAA
Source organism: Syntrophomonadaceae bacterium (assembly GCA_050259615.1). Taxonomy (GTDB): domain Bacteria; phylum Bacteroidota; class Ignavibacteria; order Ignavibacteriales; family SURF-24; genus JAAXKN01. The sequence continues at coordinate 15,698 of JBLNAZ010000026.1, forward strand.
CGATCTTGACATCGTGATTTTTGACGACGACCTGACTCCCGTGCAGGTAAGAAACCTGGAGAAGCTCGTAAACAAGAAAATAGTGGACCGCTCGGGCCTTATACTGGACATTTTTGCTACACGCGCCAAGACACGCGAGGCTAAAACGCAGGTTGAACTGGCGCAGCTTCAGTACATGCTGCCAAGACTTACACGTGCCTGGACGCACTTATCAAAGCAGTACGGCGGCATCGGAACCAAGGGTCCCGGTGAAACACAGATTGAAACAGACCGCAGAATGATTAGAACGCGCATCAGCATGTTGAAAGAAAAGCTGGAGAAAATTGAATCTCAGCGCCAGACCAGGAGTGCAAACAGGAAGGATTTCTTCAGGGCTTCGCTTGTAGGCTATACAAACGCCGGCAAATCGACGCTCCTTAACCTCCTGACAAATGCAGGCGTGCTGGCAGAAGACAAGCTTTTTGCAACGCTTGACTCTACAACGCGCTCCTTAAGGCTGGATAACGGTCAGACCATACTTCTCAGTGATACAGTGGGGTTTATCAGAAAACTGCCTCATCACCTTGTGGCTTCTTTCAAGAGCACGTTAAACGAGGTAAGTGAAGCAGACGTTATTCTGCACGTAATTGACGTTTCGCACCCGTTCTTTGAGGATCATATTGCAGTTGTGGATGATACGCTGAAGGATCTGGGCGTGGACAAAAAGGCGCAGATTAAGGTTTTTAACAAGGTGGATGCTCTTGAGGACAAGAGCCGGATCGATTACGTACTGCGCAAATACAGAAATGCCGTTTTTATTTCAGCTGAAAGAGGGATTAATATTCAGGGACTGAAAGATAAAATAAAATCGGTTATTGAAGAGGAATTTAAGGAGGAAACCGTCGAACTGGAACTTACGGATTCCAGGACGGTCGCAAAGATACATTCGCTTGCCGACGTCATCAGCGCGACTTACGATGAGGACAGGATATTGATTAAATACAGGGCAAATGATGCCTCATCCAATAAAATAAAAAGAATACTGCATGAAAAGACAAATCATGGAAGTTGACGGAAATTCCCTGAGCCTGGATAAAATCGAATTCTTTCTCAGGGAAAATCCACTTGTCCGCCTTAGCAGGCAGGCAGAATTGAAAGTAAAAAAGGCAAGGGCCTTAATTGAAAAATGGGTTGAGAATGAAGAAGTTATATACGGCGTTACAACCGGCTTCGGGGAATTTTCAAACGTCCGAATTTCAAAAGAGGATCTTGCAACACTGCAGGAAAACCTCATCTTAAGCCACTCGGTAGGAACGGGAGAATTCCTTCCCCCATTCATAGTAAAAATTATGATGCTCTTAAGGGTAAACGCCCTGGCAAAGGGTTATTCGGGCATCAGGCTTACAACGCTGAAACTCCTAATCGATATGATGAATAATAACGTCATTCCCGTCGTTCCCTCGCAGGGTTCCGTAGGATCAAGCGGCGACCTGGTGCAGCTTTCGCACCTCGTTCTGGCGATGATAGGAAAAGGGCGTGTGCAGGTAATTGAAGACGTAATGAGTGACGATGCAAAAAATGAAAAGATACTGCCGGCTGCAAAGGGACTTAAGAAGTTCGGACTTGAGGCTGTAAGGCTTCAGGCCAAGGAAGGCCTTGCACTTATTAACGGCACGCAGATGATGACTTCATTTGCCTCTTATGTCTGCATTCAGGCAAAAAAGCTGATTAAAACGGCAGACATCAGCGCCGCACTTACGCATGAGGCCCTGAGGGCGACCGACCGCGCCTTCGACCATAAGCTCCACCAGCTAAGGCCGTATCCGGGGCAGATTGAAACCGCGCAGAATATGCTTTCACTTATTGAAGGAAGCGAGATCCGTAAGTCGCACATTGAAGGCGACAAGAGAGTGCAGGATGCATACTCATTAAGGTGCATACCGCAGATTCACGGTGCTTCAAGGGATGCAATTAACTACGTATGTTCGCGCGTTGAAATTGAGATCAACTCGGCAAATGATAATCCCCTTATATTCCCTGAAAGTGAAGAGCACATTGAAGGCGGCAACTTCCACGGGCAGCCTATGGCGCTTCCGATGGACTTTATGACCATTGCACTTTCGGAGCTGGCGAACGTTTCCGAAAGAAGGATTGAGCGCATGGTAAACGGCGCCTTAAGCGGGCTTCCGAGGTTTCTTGCAACAAACGGAGGCTTAAATTCAGGCTTAATGATAGCACAGTACACGGCGGCAAGCCTTGTAAGCGAGAATAAGGTATTAAGCCATCCGGCGAGTGTGGATTCAATACCGACCTCAGCCAACCAGGAAGATCACAACTCCATGGGTTCCATTGCAGCGCAGAAGTGCTACAGGGTAATGCAGAACCTGCAGTCGGTGCTTGCAATAGAGCTATTGACGGCTTCTCAGGCAATTGAATTCCACAAGCCCTTAAAGTGCGGAACAGGCACCGGGATAGCATACAAAGAAGTAAGAAAAGCAGTCCCCCCCATGGTGCGCGACCGCGTATTATATGACGACGTGCAGAAGGTTCTGTCATTAATCAGAAATGATACGGTGCTTAATAGCGTGGAAGCAAAGGTTAAATTAAACTGATGTTTTATGGGCGGGAGTGCGTTATTCCTTTTAAACTGTGAATAATTTTTTTGGCACCGCGGCAGCGGTGCTGAAAAATTTCAATCAAAAAATGATGGAATAGCATTTTTCCTGATTGTGTGGGGTTTTAAAGTTCCGCGGGTGGTGTCCATATTTTTCTGGACCGGGTAAACCCGATTTCATCCTTAATAATTTACAGGGGGATCTTTAAATTATATCTGGAATCGGCCTTGAAGGATTAAATTCCTTCCGGCTGTAAAGTTTAATTTATAAATGTGAGAAAGGAATGAAAACGCATGATAAGATTTTCAGCTTTGATGGTTTATATGGCTTCGTATTTGTTCTGTTCTTAACCTCTATGATCTTTGTTTCACAGGGCTGCAGCGATAAACCTTCATCCCCTGTTGAACCTGC
>JBLNAZ010000027.1:0-18501 GCA_050259615.1 Syntrophomonadaceae bacterium
ATAAACGACAAACTCCCAAATATTGCTTCAAGAGCGAACCTGAAAGGATTTGCATTTGAGTACATGACGGGCGGAAGCGTTGTAATGCTGGGAGATCCGGGTCCCTGGATCTGCGCCGGAATGACTGGAGGAGCAATATACTGTTACCTGGATGAAGCAAACGGATTGAACGCTGAAGCTCTCAAAAGAAGGCTTGCAAAAGGAGCCAAAATAAAATTTATGCGGCCTGATTCTTCAGATCAGGAAATAATTTCAAGGCTGCTTGAGGAGTATACATTTGAGCTTACGAGGACAGGTCAGGCAGAACAATTGAAGGAAGCTGCAAATATTAAAGGCATAATGGAAAAGATCAAAACGGGCTTCGTTGCGCTCAGGTGTGATGGTGATGCAGGACTTGTGCAGGAGAAGGCAAAGGCAGGAAAGGAGTACCATTTCAGAACATAGTATTAATAGTTGTAGGGGCGCGCGGCGGCGCGCCCGGAACGGTTTGACATTATAAATACAAACATACAATGGGATTCATCCATTATCTTCTAAAATTTCCATATTCAATATGGAGTTGATAATTTTGATGGAGTTGATTGTTGGGCCCGTCCGGGCGCGCCGCCGCGCGCCCCTACGGAGATGAATTATTTTATTAACAATAACTTTTTGGATGCAATAAAATCTCCTGCTTTAAGCCTGTATATGTAAACTCCGCTTGGCAGCGAGGAGGCATTAAACCTTACTTTGTGATTGCCTGCCTGCCTGAAACCTTCTTCCAGTATTGCCGCCTCACGCCCCAGAATGTCAAATAACTTAAGCGAAATTTCAGTTGCGTGCGGCAGGTAGTAGCTGATTGTTGTTGCTGGGTTAAAAGGGTTCGGATAATTCTGTGAAAGCGAATAATCTTTTATGGCAGAGATCTCTGCTGTTTCAGATCCCGTAAAAATATCTTTCCACAGTTTAAGCGTCGATACAAAATTATTTTTTGCCGCAATCCATAAATAGTTTGAATCATCCACTGCAAGCGAGTTTATATAATCTGAGCGGAGTTCGGAGTTTAAGGTATTGTATATTTTCCACTCTGTTCCGTTTGTTACTGCCAGGCCTCGCATTGTGCCGATCCAGATGTAACCGTTCGAATCGGCCGCAATTGCAGTAACCGTGTCGCAGGGCAAGTCTGAATTTTTCCTGTAGTAGTCTTTCCACTCCTTCCCGTCAAAGACTGTGAGCCCGAAGCCTCTGCCTCCAATCCAGAGCTTTCCCTGGCGGTCGAACTCAGCGGCATAAATAGGGAGCCCGGCATAATCCAGGTAATTTACCCACGAGGTATCATTGAACTTAAAGAGGCCCGAGAGCCAGAGCGGAAAGCTTGGAGCCGTCCATTCATAATCTTTATAGACGATCCATTTATTTCCTGCTGAATCAATTGTAATTGTACCGATTGAATTGGTAGGCAGGGGGGAGTTATCCATGTTATAAATATTCCAGTCAGTCCCGTCAAAACTAACGAGGCCCTTATGCGGATCAGCATTATCGAGGCTGCTTCCAATCCACTTGACGTTTTTTTTATCAACTGCCACAATGCTGATGGAGTTTTCCGGGAGTCCTGAATTGTGGGTGTTGTAGACTGTCCAGTTTTTATCATCATATTTAGCCAGTCCGCTGTCTGTAGCGATCCATTTATTCCCAGCGGAATCAAAAGCGACAGAGTACACCGCGTTAGCCGGGAGTCCCGAATTAAACTGATCATAAAGTTCCCATAAGTTTCCATCAAATTCCGAGAGCCCTCCTTTGGTGGTGAACCATTTATTGCCTTTGGTGTCAATTGCAACACTGTTAATATTTGCTGCAGTCAGGGATGAGTTTGAAGAGTTATAACTCTGCCATTTAGTGCCGTCGAATTTTACATAGCTTTTATCGTATGTGCCGATCCATATATTGCCGTAAGTGTCGCCTGTAATAGCAGTAACATAATTTGAAGGCAGTCCTGAATTATTTTTATTGTAGATTGTCCAGTTAATACCGTCGAACATTGCAAGGCCGTAAGAACTGTCATTGCTTTCGGAGTAAGATTTTCCGAGTCCGATCCAGATATTATCCTTTTTATCGATATAAATGGCGGTGATGCTGTTTCCGGAAAGAGGGGGCTTGTTATAAACTGCCCACGCGTAGCCGTCATATTTCATCAGCCGGGCGCTTTGTGTTACGGCCCAAAGGTTATTTTTTGAATCGAATGTAATAGCATCAACAGGAGAGCTTAAGCTGCCGGGCAGCATTATGTTTTCCCATTTTGTCCCGTAAAATTTTACAAGTTTTTTATCAGCGCCAATCCATTTATTTCCGGCATTATCTATGGCGAATGAATATGTCGTTTCCCATTTTACATCCTGCTCTTTTGCCTCTATGACTGTCCAGTTTTTCCCGTCGAATCTGATCAGGCTGTTATAACCGGTTATCCATATACTGCCGGATGAATCTATGGCAAAATACAAGGGATATACGGGATATCCTGAATCTGTTTGGGTATAGTAAGTCCAGTCTGTACCGTTAAATTTAATAAGTCCGTATTGATCCAGGTAGTCATACCGTTTGCCTACGGCAATCCATTTATTGCCGGAAGGATCAATCTGAAGTGAATTAACATAATTGGAATTCAGGCCTGATCTGCTTGTAAAGAATACCCTGTATTCTCCGGTTGAAATGATCCTTTCCTCAATTCCGTAATCATATCCTATCCATAGTGTATCTTTCTGAGCGGCCATTGCTCTGACGTAGTTATGGCCGAAGTAATGCCGCCATCCTCCGGAGGATTGTGCAGGAGAAAAACCAGGCTGTATTACAGCAAACAGACATGCATAAATTATAAGAGTAAAATATCTTTTCATAGTTCCTCCCGGTGAATGCTACTTTATAAAAGCGCATTTTTTAGTATCGCTGAAGCTTCCGGCTTCGAGCCTGTATAAATAAATTCCGCTGGGAAGCGCGGAGGCATCGAACTTTACTTTATAAGTGCCGGCAGTTTTATAACCTTTTTCAATGAGGGCCACTTCACGGCCTAGAATGTCGTAAAGTTTCAGTGTGACCAGGGAGCCATTAGCAACTGAATAGCTGATTGTTGTTACAGGATTAAAAGGATTTGGATAATTCTGAGAAAGGCTGAATGCCTGAGGAATTATGTTAACGCCCTCCGCGCCTGAGAGCATCATTTTGTTGTCGGCAAATAATACTATGCCGGCAGACCCGGTTCCAATCCATTTGAGGTTATTCCTGTCTATTGCAATGCTGCGTATATCGTTATCGGGCAGGGACGAATTAGTCATATTGAATACTGTTCGGATAGTATCGTTTTCTCCATCAATCCTTTGCAGCCCAAGCCATCTGCTTCCGCTCCATACGGTATTTGATTTTTCCACCGCGACTGACCAGAACCAGTCATAATAGCCGTAGGCACCATAAAGAGTTTCCTTGTACCAGTTGAATTTAATAAGGGCGCCTCTTATTCTTCCTCCGTACTGCAGCCCCATTGCGGCCCATAGCATTCCTTTATGGTCTACAATCATTTCATTAACGCCGGCAAGATCCTTGTAACCGCGGTAGAATTCAAACCACTTTTTCCCGTCGAATCTGAAGATATTGCTTTCGTTTCCGAGGTAAATATTTCCGTTAGCTTTAACAGTCATGCATCGGATTGGAAAATAAAAAGCCAGCGGGGGCACCATATCTTCAGAGAGGTACACTGACCAGTTTATGCCGTCGTACTTAGCAAGCCCCTTTTCTATAGTAAGCCAGGTATTTCCCAATGAGTCGAAGGCAACAGCATAGATCTTATTTATGAGAGGGTTAGTGTTTGTCGAGTCAAATATTTTCCAGGCTATTCCGTCGTACAATACGGCGGATGTAGAATATGTTGTAGACCAGGGGCTATATGTATATTGCAGATCTGAAGCCAGGAACCATTTGCGGCCTTTTGTATCAACTGCGGCCTCGTTAACATATTTTCCCGGAAGGGCGGAATTATCCTTTGTGTATCTTGTCCATTTATTTCCGTCGAAGGAAAAGAGCGCCTGTTCAGCTGTTACGATCCACAAATTATCTGAGGAATCTGCGGCAACCCTTTTGATCCGGTTGCTGTTTAATCCTGAATTTGACGTATTGTTATTATTCCATTTAATGCCGTCAAAGAAGCTTAAGCCGTTGGAAAGAGTTCCGGCCCAGACGTTCCCTTTGGAATCAGTAGTCAGGCATGTTATTGAACTGTCGGGAAGTCCCGGGGATGTGTTATACACTTTCCATTCATTTCCGTCAAATTTTGCTATCCCGGCGTGGAATGTGCCTGCCCAGATGTTTCCCATGCTGTCAACAGTTATTGATGTGACAAATTCATCAGGAAGACCGGAATTTGATTTATTGAAGTATTTCCAGCCCGAGCTGTCAAGTCTTGCAAGTCCGCTGTTACTAAATCTCACCCATACATATCCGTTTTTATCGAGTGCAACAGCTGAAAGTGAGCTGTCTGTAAGTCCCGTAACTTTTGTCCAGCTTTTCCCGTCATATTTCAGAAGTCCCGATCCCTGAGTTGCGAAGTATCCGTTTCCGGCATTATCGAATGCGGCAGAAAGGACGGTGCCATACATATGGAGTGAATCCCCGAGGGGTATAAAGTAAGCTGAATCTTCAGGTACGCTGTAGCGGTAGAGTCCATTATTTGATACAACCCAGATATTATTTTTTCTGTCGGGCGCCATATATATAAAGTTATTAGAATAGCCATATTCCTGGTGGAAGCGGGACGAAATGTTCGTCCAGTTATTCCCGTCGAATTTAATTAAGGCACCGATAAAAAAGTCCCTGGGGGCGCTATTGGGGTCCTCCGTTCCGACAGAGATAAAGAGGCTGCCTGAAGAATCTGCCGCAAGAGCCTTTATGTTATTAGACACCGTAAGTCCCGAATTATTAGTAAAGAATTCATCCGTCTGTCCCGTTAAGATGTTTCGTCTTTCCAAACCGCAGTCGTAGCCTATCCAGACGTAGTCTCCCCGGGCCGTAATTGAGGTTACATGGTTATGGCTGTAGAAATGGGTATAGGTTTTCAACTGGGCAGACGAGAGCGCCGGAATCAGAAGAAAGAAGAGAAAGAAGTATCTCATTTTCATGGCTTCCTCCCTATAGCTTTAAACAAAGATATGAGAGCATCTTCCGGTATTAATGTAAATTATTAAGGAAGAAAGCAAAGGGAAAAATATTCCTCTGCCGCGGTGAGCTAGAATACGCAAAGAATTGAATAGATTGCGCTGCCTGAAAGCAGAAAAACCGTCCTGAAGCCGGACGGTTTTCTTTACAGCATTCTGAATTCCGGCAAGTTATTATTTCTTTTCTATAATTCTCAATAATGCAGGCAGTACAATTAAAAGCAGCGGCAGAGCTATTATCAGGCCGCCGATTATTGCAATTGCAAGCGGCTGATGCATCTGTGCACCCGTGCCGATTCCAAGGGCAAGGGGAAACAGGGCAACAATAGCGCCCAGAGCTGTCATGAGTTTAGGCCTTAATCTTGTTGAAATGGCATATATTATCGATTCATCACGCCCGGATTTCTCCCGCTCTGCTTTATACTGAAGGTAAGTGAAGACTGAGTTTTCACCTATTATGCCCACTATCATAATCATGCCGGTATAGCTGCCTACGTTAAGCGGTGTGCCCGTAATAAAAAGGGCAATCATGCTGCCTGCGGTTCCGAGTAAAGCAAGTATGATTATCAGTATAGAGACTTTAACATTTCTGAAGAGGAATAGTATAACCACAAATACCAGAAAGCATGAAATAATAAGTATCATAAGAAGTTCGCTGAAGGCTTTCTGCTGTTCGGAATATGCTCCGCCATATTCAATATTATAACCCGCCGGAAGCGAAATGCCCGAAGATATCTTCTGCCGGATTTCTTTTAGTGTGCTGCCAAGGTCCCTGTTATTCAGTCTTCCGGTTACAGCAATCATCGGCTTAAGATTCTCGCGTTCAATTTCGGCAACGCCTTTGAGCAGTTTTACCTTTGCAAATTCACTTAAGGGCTTTGACTTTCCGTCCGGCAGGAAAACGGGCTGATTATTTAATTTACTTATTGAAAGCGGCTTTCCGTCTGATTCCAGCGTTCTTATATCAGTCAGTTTGTTGTTTTCAAGAATATTGCCGGCAATATTGCCTTCAATCATGTTCTGAACTTCATACTGCAGGTCGGCGGGCGACAAGTTGAACCGGGCGAGCTTTGAAACATCCGGTTCAACTATCATCTCAGGGCCGGCAATTGTAATGCCGTTAAAGACATCTGCTGTTCCCTTTACACCCTCAATAATTTTCGCTGTATTTGCGGCAATCTTTTTAAGCTCTTCCTGGTTGTCGCCAAATATCTTTACTTCGATGGGCTGCGTTGAACTCATCAGGTCTCCCAACATATCGCCTATTACCTGTCCAAAGTCCACCTTAAGTGCGGGTAGGGTCGATTCAATTTTCCCCCTGATGTCATCTGCTGCATCCATAGTAGTTTTGCTGCGGTTTTTCTTAAGCTGTATCAGATAATCTCCGCGGCTTGGCTCTGTAATAAAGAATCCCATCTGGGTGCCAAGCCTTCTTGAAAAGCTTTCGATATCGGGCTGGCTTTTTAATATGGCATCAACCTTCTGGAGCATCTTGTCACTTTCTTCCAGTGAGGTGCCCGGAGGACTGTCAAAATCAAGAACGAGTGAACCTTCATCCATTTCGGGCAGAAACCCGCTCGGAAGCTGCGGGAGTATAATTAAAGCAGTAACAGCTAAAAGGACAGAAAATACTCCTGCTATTAAAGGACGCTTTATAAAATAGTCTACCCACGGCCTCTGCCTGACTTCCTTGCCGCCGGAGGTAATATTGTGCTCTTCTTTTGAGAACAAAATATAAATTACCGGAAGCCCGATCCAGGTTACAAAAAAGGAGCAGACAAGGGTGATTATCATTGTATCAGTCATTACCTTAAAGTAAGCCCCTGCCACACCGCTCATTAAAACAAACGGAAGGAATATAACTATAGTTGAAAGCGAGGAGCCTACCATTGCAGGGAACAGGTAATGTATAGCCGCGTTCACGAGCCTGAAGCTGCTTTCATTTGGATGTTCCTCGTGCGTGCGGTGAATCTGTTCAACAACAACAATGGCATCATCAATAATAAGCCCGACGGCGGCGGCAATTGCACCTATGGTCATAATATTAAAAGTATACCCGGCAGCATATAACGCAATGATCGTAAGAGAAAGTGTAATTGGAATTGTAATTAACACAACAGAACTTGCCTTAAGCGAGCGGAGGAAGAAGACGGTAACAATAATGGCAAGCAAAAGTCCGATCCATAAAACATCCCTCAGGCTCCGGATTGAATCATTGACAAAATCGGCCTGGTTGTAATATGGTTTAAGCTCCACGCCCTTTGGCAGAAGCCTTTTCATATCTCCGACCTGCTTTTGAACCTGAGAGGCGACTTGAATTAAATTGGCGTCGGGCTGCTTAAGCACGGCTATTAAGGGCACGTCTTTCCCGTTTGCATTTATTTTTACATAATCCTTTCTTTCACTGATCTCTACCTCTGCAATGTCTTTTAACTGGACAGCACGCTGCGGGGTATTTTTAATTATAAGGTTTGCAAGGTCGTCTTTGTTGTTTATTGCAGTATTTGTAATGCTTAAATAAAGCCTGTTATAATCGGAGACGTATCCGTTGGATGTGATAAAATTGTTCTGCTGAAGCGCCTGTGCCGCAGCCTGGGGTGTAATTTCAAGATTACTCATTTTTACGGGGTCGAGTATAACATGATACTCCTTGGTTTTCCCGCCAATTACCGCAATTTCGGAAACACCTTCCACCCTGGAAAGAAAAGGTTTAACAGTATATTCGGCAATCTGCCTGAGCTCAATCTGCGATTTCCCGTTTCCCTCAAGTGAGTATCCCATTACAGGCAGTATTGACGGGTTCATTTTTTCGACAGATATGGAGATGCCCTGAGGCAGGTCCTGCTTTATAGCGTTTATCTGCGATTCTATCCTTTGTTTTCCAAGGTCAATATCGGAATTCCAGTCCAGGAAAGCCGATATTTCGCAGCTTCCGCGGCTGGTAGTGCTCCTGAGGAGTTTAAGATTCTGAACTCTTTTAATGGAGTTTTCAAGTGGGACGGTTACCGCAACCATCATTTTATCTACGGGCTGCTGCCCGGCTTCAGCTATTATTTTAATCTTTGGAAAAGTTATATCGGGAAACAGTCCGCTTTGTATGTTAAGGAGTGAGAATGCTCCTCCTAAAAGAATAAAAAGCAATATAGCTGCAATGGGGCCTTTATATGATGTATAGAACTCTTTCATTGTAGTGGTCTTATTTCATTATAATAATTTTAGCCGTATCGGGCAGTCCGTATGCCCCTTCGGCAATAAATCTGTCTTTAGTATTAATTGCGGGCTCTGCAATCTGAACCAGGCTGTCGGTTTCAATTCCCTTTTTTATATCCAATCTGACGGCCAGTGTATCATTTATGGCTTTCATTACCCAGAACCGGGTTTGTGTTTCATCTGAAACAATTGAAGACCTGGGCAGAGCAGTAGCATTAACGTCGTGTTTAAGCGGTACCTGGACGCTCAGGTTCAGATTGGCAGGAATATCCATAAAAGGGACGGGTTCGAGTATAACTGCCTGTGTCTGGCTTGCAGGATCTATGGAAGGTATTTTTTTAATTACCCTGGCCTGATGTATTCTTCCATCCGGGAGCTTAAAACTATATGTGCCTGAAGAAGTAATAAGAGAGCTGTAGCGGAAGGGTACATTAAGCATTATCTTTACTGACTGCGGTTCTACAACTACGGCCAGTTTATCCCCGTCCGCAACATAATTGCCTGCCTGGAAATCCAGTTCTGTAAGTACCCCGTTTGCGCGCGAGAATACTTTAACAAGCCCGGAGAACTGGCCGCTTCCATAATTAATACTGTCGGCGGCGCTCGACTCTTTTGTCCTAATGAGGAAAAGGACGTCTCCGCGGGAAACGCGGTCGCCTGGATTTTTATAACTTTTCAGTATATAACCGGCAAATGTTGCACGGACAATCTCCTGGTTCTGGAATGCCGTTGTAGCGTTTAAGTCTATATTTTCAGTCATATTACCAATTACCGGATGTATGAGGCTTACAGAAGCGCCTTTGAATTCAGATGACTGTTCTTCTTCTGGGTCTTTCTTTGCACAGGAGCTCAGGAAGAACATTAATAATAAAAGGATAAAGATATTATTTCGGGAAAATTTCATTTTTACCAGTTCCAATAGTTAAATTGATTAATTACCTGCTGATAACCTGTATGGGTCTGAATCTCAGTTTTCTTAAGGTCGAGGAAATTCCTGAGGATTGTTATAAATTCAACCATCGTCAGCTGCCCCTGCCTCAGTTCCGAACGCGAGAGCCTTATGATCTGCTCATAATCTTTTATCTGCACATTTATTGCATTCATATTACGGGAAAAAACAGCAAGCTGATTAGAAATTTCATTTTTCTTGTTTTGAATGATAATCCGCTGATTTTCCTTCTGCAGGCCCACGATGTCTGCTGAAATAGTGGACTGCTGGCGTGTTATACTTTTCTGTCCGCCGTCGAACAGGGGATAAGAGAAATTAAAACCTGCACTGATTCCGAATTTCCTTTGTATGCCCGTAAGCTCAACTGCATTAAGCCCGGCATTTGCAAAAATGCTAAGCTGCGGGAGGTATTTTGTTTCAAGCACATTCTGCTGGCTCACAATAATCAGGCTGTCAATTGAATATTGCCTGAGGAAGTTAGATTCATTTACTGTGCCTGACCTTCTAAGTTCCGCATTATTAAGTTCCACCGCTGCTGTGTCGGCGATACCGCAGGAGGTATTTAACTCATACAGGTTTGTTTTATACGAGCTAAGAGCCTGTTCTGAGGCAATCTGTTCATTTGCAAGTTCAACTTTTAGCAGCAGGTAATCAGTCTGTTTTGCTAGTCCTTTGAGCATTAAGGCTCTTGTTATATCCAGCTGCTGTTTAATTGTATCGATCAATGCTTTTGACAAATAGTAGAGCTGTTCGGCCTGGTAGCTCAAAATGTACTGATCGGTTATGTCTTTTTCCAGGTTATGCCTTGCCGTTTCAATTGCGTGTTCGCTGCTTGTTATCTGAAGGCCGGTTTGCATATCGTAAGCGCTGGTGAGGCCGCTGTTAAAAATATTTTTTGTGATATTTACCTGTGCCGCATAAAGTCCGCCGTTTGTAATTGAAGCATCGTAGCCTATTGCCATTGGCCCCGGAGCAGTTGTTACGAGCTCATTATTATTGAAGAAAGGGGCAAAGAGGTAATTGGCCGTAAGAGTAACCTGCGGAAGGTTAAACTGTGCGTTATTAAGCGTCCTTTCCAGGTGCCTGATTTGAATATTACTTTGATTTTCTTTTATGGCAGGATTATTCCGCATGGCAGCAGACAGGTAATACTGCAGGTTATTCTGCGCTGAGAGGCTGGTACTCATCAGCATTTGGAAAATGAGAATACAGCATATGGAAAGGATTTTTACATTCAATATTTTCATTGTTGCAATTATAAAATTGTGAATGGAATGCGGGAAATAATCATGGCACCATTGGTCAATTTAATGAATTCATATAATAATACAAAGCCCGGCCATTCTAACAGGCCAGGCTTTATATGAAAACTTAAAGTGAACAAACAGCATTGAACCTATTCATTTTCATTTTCTTCGTCTGATTCTTTTTCCTGCTTAGAGCCCTTTATTTCCTTTGTAATTACTTTCCCATTCTTATCAAGTACTAATTCCATGGAGTTCCTGCCATCCTTTACAATCAGTTCATAATTCTCAGTGCCGTCTTTTGTGACTCTTTCTGCAGTTGTTATTTTCCCTTTTGGAGATTCCTTCTTAACCGATGCAATTACAGAGGCAGGAAGATCATTGTTTGAAATCTTTTCTTCGACCTCCGCTACTTTCCCGTCGGGCAGATAAAGAAGATCCCTTTTGACTTTTCCGTCAACGCTTTCTATCTCATAAAATGTTTTGCCTTCTTCAACTTCTTTTCCTGAGCCCTTAATTACTGCATTTGGATAGGCCTTCTTAAATGAATCGAGAACAACCTGGGGTACATTTTTCTTAGCATCGTTTTTCTTTGACTGGGCATAGGAACAGAATGAAAAAGCAAGTATTATGGCTGCAGCCATTAAAACTGTTTTTGAAGTTAAACTGATGATTTTCATATTTCACCCGAAAGTTAATTGAATAAATTTGTTGATTTGAACAACTAAACTTAAAAAGCAAAAATGAAAATAAGATGAAAACGAGCGGCAGAACAAAAGAGGATACAACCATGGCCATTATATGGCTGCAATGTGTGCACTGAATGAACAGAAATCATTCAGGTTCCGCCTCACACGGGCAGCTGCACTGTAAATCTTGTTCCCGATTTTTCATCGCTTTCAACAGAAATTGAGCCCTTATGCAATTCCACGAATTCTTTGGCTATGGTAAGTCCCAGGCCGTTGCCTTTTATTATGGACTGGACATCATTTGAGCGGTAGAACCGTTCAAATATACTGTTAAGCTCTGAAGGCCTGATTAAAATTCCGAAGTTGATAAATGTTATATATATTCTGCCGGAGGACTGTTTCATACTAATTCTGACTGCAGAATTAACAGATGAATATTTTACAGCATTGTCTATCAGGTTGATAAAGACGCTTTTAAGTTTATCTTTATCCGCGCATATATGAACGGGTTCATCTATCTGCAGGTCCAGTGAAATATTCTTTCCGCCTGCAGCTTTTTTCATGAACTGCATGCTTTCTATAAGCAGTTCATCAAGGCGCACAGGCTCTGGGTTTAATGAATGCTGCATGGAATCCAGCTTGGCCAGCGTTAATAAGGAAGTGGTTAATTTTGAAAGGCTTTCAATTTCCAAAAGTGCCGTTCTGATGCTTTCTTTATTTGAGCTGTCCTGAATGTTATTTTCCAGAAGTTCTAGCTCGGTCTGCAGAATTGTAAGCGGTGTTCTTATTTCATGCGAGGCATCCGAAATAAACTGACGGTGGCTCTTAAATGATTTATCTATACGGCTTATCATTTCATTCAGAGTGCTTCCAAGGTAATATATTTCATCTTTTGCCCTGGGTAATTCCAGCCTTTTATTCAGGCTTTTAGCTGATATTTCCCTGGCGGTCTGAGACATTTTAATTACGGGCTTAAATGCAGCTCCGGAGATCAGCCAGGCCGTAAAGCCCGTAATGATAAGAGCAAGTGGAATAATAGCCGACATGATAAATAGCAGCCTGCTTAAAGAATCATCTGTTTCCCTGAGGGATGCTATAACCTGGAGGGCGTACTGAATCTTTCCGTTATATTCAACCCCGCTCCAATAAGATCTGTAGTTATCACCTGAAGGAGTTTTAATTGTTTCTGTTACACTGCTGTTCTTAACGGCACTTTTCCATTTATCATCATCCCCCGTGAGTGAATCTGAAAGTATCTTATTACCATTTCTGTCATACAGAGCAAGCCTTACATCCTGAAGCCCTTCAGCCTTCAGGGATCTTAGTTCATTTATATTAATGGAACTTTCGTCCGAAACCTGCTCTTCTATTTCAGACTGAAGCACCACTGCATAACTTTTAATACTGCTGTCGATCCTTTCAATCTGGTTTTGCTTAATGCTCTGATAAATGATAAAGGCAAAGATTATAAGCACAATACCGAAGACGAATGTATAAGCGAATATAAGCTTTTGTTTAATGGAAAGAGTCATTCTGAGTTCTCCGAAAACATGTATCCCGATCCTCTTACAGTATGAATCAGCTGTTTGGAAAAACCGTTATCCAGCTTCTGTCTTAAGAATTTCACATAGGATTCAATTATATTGCTTTTGGGATCGAAATTCATATCCCAGAGATGTTCAGATATCATTTCCCTTGAGAGAATCCGGTTGGAGTTTAACATAAAGAGTTCGAGCAGGGAGTATTCTTTTGCCGTAAGCATTATTTCTTTTCCATCGCGAATAGCCTTATGGGTATTTTGATCCAGGGAGATACCATACTTATCTATTACAGTTGTTCTGATCTTACTGTTCCGCCTGATGAGTGAACGCAGTCTTGCCAAAAGTTCGCCGAAATGAAACGGTTTTGCCAGGTAGTCGTCGGCCCCATTGTCGAGGCCTTTGATCTTATCGGCAACATCATCAAGTGCAGTCAGCATTAAAATTGGCGTCATAATATTATCACGCCTGAGGTTCAGGCAGGTCTTAAAGCCATCCTGCAGGGGGAGTCTGATATCCAGAATAATAGCGTCATAGTCATTAATTTTTGCGAGGTTTTCTCCCTGCACGCCATCAAAAGCCTGATCTACTGCAAAACTCTCCTGCCTGAGTCCTTTCGCAATGGCGGAGGATATTTTATTATCGTCTTCAATAATAAGGATTCTCATTTCAATTTAACTTCCATATTAAGATAATAGCACTGACGCGTTCAGGAATAATGGTGAAAATTATTCCTTCCCATTTTAATGTTTTATCTGGACAAAACCAAAACGCCGAAGCTCTTCTGATTATCCTTTCCTTCAAGTGTTCCGATAAGATAAATATTATGGGTTCTGGGATCAAGAGCCATTGTCCTCAGCCCCTTTGCCGTAGGGATATTTTTAAGCACTTTATATTTATCGGCTGATTCCTGCTTTATTACTGTAATTGTCCCTTCGCCGTTTGAACTGAATACGAGGTGTGTTGCGGGATCATAAGCACAGGCATCAACACCGCCCCCAATGGGCAATACTGCAGTCACCTTTCCAGTGGCGGCATCGAGCACTGCCATTTTCTTATTGCTTCCAACTGTAAAGATTCTGTTGTTATGGAGGTCTATTGCCATGCCGGAAGGCTCCTCACACGGAGCTATTGGCCATTTGGCAATTACTTTTAAGGCTTTGGAATCGAACTCCTCAATAATGCTTTTATCCTCAATATTGACGTACATTTTGCCTTTCAGGTTGGGCACGGAGAATTCAGGCTTGCCGTCGAGCGGGAGTGTGCCGGCTACCTGATCCGTATTTACATCAATAGCCGTTGCATTTGAAGATCTGCCGTTAAATGTAAATATTCTTTGCGAAAAAGGATCATATATAATTGCATCGGGATTCTTCCCCGGCACATGAATGTTTCCGGTTACCTTAAGGGTTTTCAGATTGAACACAGTAACAGTATCGCTTCTTCCGTTGCTGATATAGCCCTTGTTGAGGCCGTAAGCAAAAGCAATGCCGTGAACGCCATTTAAGCCGGTTATTTCGTCGGAAAGAGTATTGTTTTTCAGATTAACCGCATGGACCCTGTTGCCATGAGAGACGAAAAGCTGGTGGTTAACGGTGTCAACAATGCAGTAATCCCATCTGCCTTCGCCGCCGATGTTGATCGTTTTAGTTGCTTTATAGCCGGATGTCTGGGAAAACAGCTGTTGTGCCTGGAGGAACAGGAATAAAATTGCTGTTAAGCCAGGGATAGAAAAATACCTTCTCATTTTGCCTCCTTTTGTGAAGTGTTTTTACAAATAAAAATAAAAAATCAAAATGAAAATAATATGAAAATCCGTGTGGGGAGGGGAAGTGCTTTTCCGGCTGTCATTTGAAAGAAAAAGAATGACTAAAACAGAAAGCCGTCCAGAATAAGGACGGCTTTCCCGGTTTTAGATTTTATTTGAAAGCTGAAAAGATTATTTCCCGGCTTTTGTTGCCTGAGCGATCATATTCGGCGGAATAGGATCGGGCACCTTATTGCTGATTGCCTTAAGGGATTTAAGATAATTAAATACTGCTCTCAGGTCCTCGTCTGTCAGGCCCGCAACGCTTTGCCACGGCATAGGAGGCAGTATTGGCCTTCCGCTGCCCATATGCTTTCCCTGGCGCATTGCATTAAAGAAAATTTCCTCGGTCCAGGTACCAATGCCCGTCTGGTCATCCGGAGTTAAATTTGCAGGAAATGAAACTCCCCACGGCCCGGCCCAGGCTGTCAGGTCCATGCTGGTATACATCCATTTTGAATTAGTAACTGAAGTATCTATTGGTGCCAGGGGTTCGCCGGCAGGATGACCGCTAAGCCGTTTAGTCGAGTCGGGTACAGGTCCCTGAACCGTCATAATCTTAGGAGAGTGGCAGTCGTTACATCCGCCGAAGTTAACTAGGTATTTGCCGCGGGCGACCAGTTCGTCGTGCGACATTTTCTTATTCTCTTTATTTTGATTGGAGCACTGCAGCTGAGTGAGGACAAAGAGAATAAATACAAGCATGATCACAGACGACGGAAAATATTTTTTCATAATTTATTCCTTTCTTTGTTAGATCAAAAAAGACAAATAACATAATTAAGTAAGAGCCCCGGAATTCCGGACCTTTAAAAAACGTACATACAATTGTACAAAAATTCAATTATGTCCCGAATTTTTGGGACTATTGGCCGGCAGGGGACTTAAGGGAAAAATTGACACTGTGTACAGGCGCAATTGGGGTCAGGGTGATGATGTCTTTGAGGACCTGGAATATTTGGAGTATTTCAGGCCCGGGTTTGGGACGCTGGGGGCATATGAGATTTTTGCCCGGTGAATAAATTAACTGTTTAACGGCAACGTAATGAAAAAAGACGTCCCTCCCTCCATTCTCGAAATGAAATTTACTTTGCCCTTCAAATACTTTTCGCCTAGTAATTTCATGCTGTAAGTGCCAAGTCCTCTTCCTCTTCCTTTTGTTGAATATGATCTCAGAAAGATCTGCAATTGTACATTCTTAGGCATGAAAGCCTGATTATGAACCCGGAATTCCAGTTGATCGGCTTCAGCACGGCAGCCAATTGTTACCGTGCCGTTTTTAGGTGTGGCTTCCAATGCATTTTTCAGCATATTGCCAAGTACTCTTCTTAATAATACTTTATCGCTTTTGAATTCAATAGTTTCTGAACGGGCATCTATGCTGATTTGGGATACAACAGCTTGAGCATATATTTTATATGAATCAACAATCTCTGTAATTACTTCATGTGAATTCAATTGCGATAAATTTACTGCAAGTTCATCATTTTCTGCCTGAGTAAAGATTCTCTGCGATTCAATTTCCTCAATCAGTTTTTTTGACAGTCCGGATAGAAGCTTCCTGAAGGACGGCAGTTCTTCATCCGTAGCCGATTCCATAAGCCCTGTAATTCCGTTAATATTACCTGCGGTATTCAGAACATCGTGGAAAAATATTCTCTCCAGCATATGCCGTCTTTTTTCATCACTTATATCTTTAACGGTGAACATTGTGAATTTTTCCGGGCCAATCTTAAGCTGTGAGGCTGAAATTCTAAAGTCAAGTGCTTCAAGTGTTTCTTCTCTAAGGATTCTGCACTCCTGCTGGACTTCAGTGTCAGACATCTGACAGGAAAGAAATAAATTTACTCCGCCGCAGAACCTGCAGGCTTCCGCTGTCCCGCATCCGCCTTCTGTTTCAAATGCATGCTGGCAGCCGGTAATTTCGCCAAATCTTTTTCCGCTAATTTCTGCTGTGTTTTGAATTCCAAATCCATTCAGAAATGCATTATTTGCAAAGATTGCCTGCCTGTTTTTGTTTAAGACGAGGATCATCTCGGGAATTAAATTAAGTAGATCGGGAATTGACTGGTTAAGTTTGAATTGATCCTTCTGTTCTTCGATTTCCTGAAGAGAAGATCTTTCAGCCGGTGCATACTTTGTGGGCAGATTATACTCTTTAACCATATAATTTAAAGACCTTTCCTTGACTTGCTTTTTATTCAGGCTTTTTTCTGCTTTAGTGGGTCAAAGCAGATAACCCGGAGGTTAAAAAACGATTTTTATTTGACCTTGGTAATTTGTGAAATTTTGAGACTTATGCTATGTACTGATTTAAGCTTGTTAAGAGTTTAGATTTTTAACCTCAAATAAATTAAAATAATTAAAGTGGGACAAACGAAATAAGTTCTTATTTATTATCGAAAAATTAGATGGACAGTTTATCCTAATCTATGGCTGGTTTGGAAATGCTGCACATAGAACTGAAAAAGCTGGCGGCTGTCAGGATTTGTATAAACGAATAATTTTAACATATATATTATCAAATACCCTATGAAGATGCAACTATGAAGATATTTTTCTTCTTTTTATCTTCCTGTACCTTGTAGGATAATTATTGAGAATTCTTTTGATTTTACTATTCCGGAAATAAAGCTTAATTGGTTAATCATTAATTGGGGAGATATATCATGAAAATTACAGTCTTTAACGGAAGTCCGAGGGCAAAGATGGGTAATACAAGCGTCTTAGTTGAGAGTTTTCTTGAGGGTGCAGGAAAGGCCGGAGCAGAGACTGAGCAGATTTATTTAGCGAAGTATAAAATAAACCCATGCCGGGGGTGTAAGACCTGCTGGGAAAAAACTCCGGGCAAATGTGCACAAAAAGACGACATGGCAGAACTGGTTACAAAAGTTATTTCTTCAGATGTAATGGGACTTGCAACTCCTGTTTATGCTGACAATGTAAGCGGTCTCTTAAAGAACTTTATCGACAGGCTGATAGTAATTGGCGATCCTCACTGGGTGAAGGATGAGTTTGGTGAATGCCGCCATATTTTACGTTACTCAAAGCCCGATAAGTTTCTGGTTTTTTCAAACTGCGGTTTCCCGGAGCAGAGTCATTTTCAGGTTTTGCGCTTACTGTTTAAGAGGATGGCGAGGAACCTGGGCTGGAACATAATGGGGGAAGTTTACAGGGCAGGCGGGGCGCTCCTGACCTCAAAGGATGAAAATATAAAACCGTTTATTGAAAAATATAAGCAGTTGTTAGTCAGGGCCGGAATTGAAGCAGTAGAAAAGGGAAAGATAAGTGAAGAAACCTCTGTAGAGCTTGAGAAGCCGCTTCTGCCTATTCCGAATTTTGTGGATGTATTCTTTACGCGTGTAAATCAGATTTGTGATGAACTGGAGCTGAGGCATTCAGGAAGTGTGAAGGAAAACGGCTGAAATCCTGCATCCGGAATAATGCCCCATTTGACTTTTTGGGCTGGCTTATTTAAGTTCAGCACAGCACAAAAATTCAACCATTAAAGGAAAACTGCATGAAACGTTTGCCGCATCTGCTTTTATTTTTGCTTATTGTATCTGCCCGGACAGTCTGGGCTCAGGCAGATAATGATCCGTTCTTCTGGCTTGAGGATGTAAACGGCGCTAAGGCGCTTGACTGGGTAAAGGCGCATAATGAGGCTACAGTCAATGAGCTGAAAAAGAATCCTCTTTTCGATGAAATATATAATACCGCCTATGAAGTGCTCAACAGTAAAGAAAAAATCGCATATCCTTCATTTACCGGTAAGTATGTGTATAACTTATGGCAGGATGAAAAAAATGAGAGAGGCCTCTGGCGCAGAACCACGCTCGATAAATATCTGAGCACTGATCCCGAGTGGGAAGTTCTGCTTGATATAGATT
>JBLNAZ010000028.1:0-7347 GCA_050259615.1 Syntrophomonadaceae bacterium
CCTTTAAGCCCGTATTATTAAATATCCAGTGCTGTGTATTATGAGCCGAAAATCCGCCGTATCCCTGGGCATGAGTGAAGTCCTTATGGTTTATATCATCCACATAACCTGCATTCCGGAAGCTGGCGCCTAACAACAGGTTTTCGGGCAAATTAAGCGGTTTATCGAACCAGTTCACGGTCAGCAAAGAATCCACCTTTCCGTAAAGAGGATCTGTCTGGGGGTACTTATAGCAGACCAGGGTACTGTCGTTATCCTCAATTCTTATCTGCCACCAGCAGGTATTGCCTGAGAGGCTTAAGTATTTTCCTCCATGATTGATATGATTTTCAACTTCAAGGATTATAAAAGGTGCTATCGGGAAAAATTTCATAAAATTATAATTTACCCGATTGCATATTGATCCTCAAATGGTCAAATTATATTTATTAAGACCATGGCACAAAAATGGAAAAACCTGCAATAAGAATAGGTGCATCTTTGGGTTTGCTTTTGAGCCTTCCATTAACCACACTTTCCTTCCTGGGGTGGAAATTATTCGGACTGACATTTTTACCCTTTAGCCTTTTCGACTGGCTGGCAAGAGTTCTGCCCGGCCCGGTTATTACATTTGGAATTGACCTGATGATTTCAATAATTCATTCTCTTAAAATGGGCGGAATATCACAAACAGCTAAGCTTGGCGAGCAAATAATGGCAATAATGATTTTCCTGATTCTGAGCATGCTTGTCAGTTCTCTTTATTTTTGGCTTATTCCACGCATAACGGCCGGGTATTCAAAAGGAAGAATAACCTTCGTGCCCGGGATTATTACAGGATTAATATTAGGAATTTTCATCCAGCTTATTAATTTCAGGGTCGCTGCGGCTTCGTATTCGTATTACGATAGCATATGGATTTTTGCATTATTCATTACCTGGGGAATATTTTTGGCCCGGAGCTACCGCCGTCTGGCACTCGGCGAACAAAACCGCCGCCGTAGTTTCCTGCTTGGAATAGCAGGCTCTGCCATTTCAATTGCTGTTATTGCAGGTGTAATTGGAAGTATGATTGGAAAAGAGCAGGCAGTACAAACCGGAGAAAGATGGTCAGACAAATATCCCTTGCCAAATTCAGGAGTAGATGTAAAACCGGTTAAAGGCACACGTTCCGAGTTTACCCCACTGGAAAAACATTACAGGGTAGATATTAATGAGATGCCCCCCGTAATTGATGGAAAAACCTGGCGCTTAAAAGTAGGCGGTCTGGTTGAAAAACCTCTTGAACAGACCCTGGAGCAAATCCGGAATTATGAACCAATGAGCCAGTTCATTACTTTAGAGTGCATCTCAAATCCTGTGGCCGGGGACCTGATCAGTACACAAAGATGGACGGGTGTAAGTCTGCAAAAGCTGCTTCCGGTATGGAAACTTAAACCTGAAGCGACCCATCTTCGCATTAAAGCTGCTGATGGTTTCTACGAAGTTGTTTCATTGGAGAAAATAAAGGCAGATAAGAGGATTATGCTTACATATGAATGGGATGGAATTCCGCTGACTGTTAGTCACGGTTTTCCGATACGGATTTATATTCCAAATGCCTATGGCATGAAACAGCCCAAATGGATAACAGAAATAACAGCAATCAGTCACTGGGAGGCAGGATATTGGGTTGATCGAGGGTGGGACAAAGAGGCCAAAATGAAAGCAACTTCTGTAATTGATGTTATATCTGAGGATAAATTTGCAAAGGATGGAATAACATATCTCGCGCTTGGCGGCATTGCTTTTGCCGGCTCACGAGGAATTTCAAAAGTTGAAGTCAGGGCCGATAATGGCAAATGGGAACAGGCCCAACTAAGAAAGCCCTTATCCGAAACAACATGGGTGATCTGGCGCTACGACTGGCCGTATCTGTCAGGTGATCACTCTTTTACCGTTCGCTGCTTTGACGGGGAAGGTAATATGCAAATAGAACAGCAGGTGCCCCCGCATCCTTCCGGTGCAAGCGGCTACAATACTGAAATCATTAAGGAATAGCTGCCCGAAAATATTTTAAAGTCCGGCAATCAGGCAGCTTATTGCTTCGGCTGAAGAAGTTTTGCAACCAGACCCGTCCAACCGGTCTGATGCGAAGCTCCAAGACCTGTTCCATTATCACCATGGAAGTACTCATTAAATAAAATGTAATCCTTAAAATTCGGGTCCGACTGAAACGTTGTGTTATTACCAAAGAAAGGACGCCTGCCCTGCTGATCCCTGAGAAATAATTTTGTAAGTCTCCTCTTAAGGTCTTCTGAAATTTCAAGCAGCGTAAAGTAATTGCCGGAACGCGTAGGATACTCAACCTTGAAATCATCCCCATAATAATGATAAAAACGCTGCAGTGATTCTATTATGAGAAAATTTACAGGGAACCATATAGGCCCCCTCCAGTTTGAATTACCTCCGAAAAGCGGGGAATCGGATTCTCCCGGAACATAATGGACTGAAAGTGTTTTCCCATCCGTGTTAAATGTATATGGGTTATTTTCATAATACCTGGAAAGTGAACGTATTCCGTATTCAGACAGAAATTCATCTTCATCCAGCATTCTCCTTAAAAGGCATTTCATTCTGTGCCCCCTTAAAAGCGAGAATAATCTTCTTTCACCTTTGCCGGGGATATGCCATCTAGAAACAAGATTTGCAAGATCGGGACGGTAGTTTAAGAACCAGTCCATCCTTTCGCCAAATTTGGGGGAGTTCTTTATTATCCCGGGATCAATTACCTCAACGGCAAATAAAGGGATCAGTCCAACCATCGACCTTAATTTTATCTTCTCGGCACCATTTGGAGTGCGAAGAACATCATAGAAGAATTCATCTTCTTCATCCCATAAGCTTATTCCCTGTCCGCCAATGTTGGTCATTGCTCCGGCTATAAAAAGGAAGTGTTCAAGAAATTTTGTCGCAAGGTCCTGGTAGACCGGATTGACTTTTGCAAGCTCAAGAGAGATTCTTAAAAGATTAAGTGAGAACATTGCCATCCAGCTTGTTGCATCGGCCTCCTCAAGGTGCCCTCCTTCGGGAAGTTGCTGAGAGCTTCTGTCGAAAATTCCAATATTATCCAAACCCAGGAATCCCCCCTGAAAAATATTGAGCCCGTCCTGATCTTTGCGGTTTACCCACCATGTAAAACTTAAGAGCAGTTTATGAAATACAGATTCCAGAAAAGCAGTATCTCCATTGCCGCCGTTTCTTTTTTTGTCGGTATTGTATACCTGCCATGCTGCCCACGCATTTACAGGGGGATTTACGTCGCTGAAATTCCATTCGTAGGCGGGAAATTGGCCGTTGGGATGCATGTACCATTCGCGGGAAAGCAGCTTTACCTGTTTTTTTGCAAACCCGGCGTCGAGCAGTGAAATTACTATGGCGTGAAATGCCTGGTCCCAGCTTGCAAACCAGGGGAACTCCCAATTGTCAGGCACCGAAAGTATATCTGAACCGTTCAAGTGGAACCAGTTATTGTTTCGTCCTTTCCATCTTTCTTCCGGAGGGGGAGGCATTCCGGGATCACCATTTAACCACTGCCTTACGTCATAATAATAAAATTGTTTGTTCCACAGCATCCCTGAAAATGCCTGACGCTGTATGTTTTTTGTATCCTCGTTATCAATGCCATCCTGCAGATCCCTGTAAAAATCGTCAGCTTCACCTTTCCTTCTGTTAAAAATCTCGTCGAAATCCTTGAAGAAATCAGAAATATTTATTTTTGAGGAATCAGTCTTAAGTAACCTTAAACGGATTGAACTGGAAGAATTAGCAGGTACAACTAAATGATAATATCCGGCTGCCTTGGTGCCCTGAAGGCCGGAATTGACGGCCTCTGCCTTCCCATTTACTACATATTCATTAATGCTGTTTTTGGGAAACGCGGACTTGTTTTCAGAATAATAAAGTCTTTTATTGTCTGTTTCATTGTCACAGAAAAGGAGCCTTGTAGTGCCTTCACAAATAAGAAGATATCTTCCAAGCCTGTCGTGAACAGCTTCAATAATACCCGCAATACGGCTTTTTAGTAAAGGCTTGTAACTAAAGTTTCCCCATGCCCAGGTATTCCTGAACCAGGTCTGCGCAAGCAGATATAATTCAGCATCATTTGCTGAGCGGTTATGGGCAGTCAGTTTTATCAGTATATCTTCGGTATCGGCCTTTGCATATTCAATAAATATGTCAAAATATCTGTTGAGGTTGAAAATTCCTGTATCCACCAGCTCAAACTCAGGATCATTTCTTGTGCGCTCCCTATTCCTTTGTACCAGTTCTTCATATGGAAAAGCATTCTGCGGGTATTTATAAAGCATTTTCATATAAGAGTGTGAAGGAGTGTTATCCAGGTAGTAATAATATTCCTTTACATCCTCGCCATGGTTTCCTTCAGTATTCGAAAGTCCGAAAAGCCTTTCCTTTAATATCGGATCTTTCCCATTCCAGAATGCGAATGCGAAACAGAGTAACTGGTCCTCATCGGAAATTCCTCCTATTGCCTCTTCACCCCAGCGGTAGGTTCTGCTTTGTGCCTGCTCATGTGTGGTATAATTCCAGGCATCGCCATTGGAGCTGTAATCCTCCCTCACAGTTCCCCACTGCCTTTCAGTTAAATAAGGTCCCCATTTGTACCAGTTTTTTTTACCTGATCTGTTTTCCTTTAGCCTGTCTGTTTCGGCCGGCATAGCTTACCTTTTGGGAATCATTATATTTTACCCCTGTGTACTGCTCCTGTTTGAATTTAATTAAATATTGCAATATTCAAAAGATACCTTTCCTTATCTTCCCCAATTAAACTAAAATTATTGGCCGAAACTCAACACTTGGAAGTCTCGGTCTCTATTCCGGCAAATTGTAAACCGCACATATCTTCTACGATGAAATAAAGAATGCCGCAAATATTTATTTTTGCTATCTTTGCTGAATAAATATTATGACTGTACAATAGGATTTTCTCAAATGAAGAGCCCCATAACAGTTTTTCATTTTACACAGCCTACTAAAGAACGAATAGCCGAATATTCCAAAAGAATTTCTATGCATGAGGCAGTGATCTGTTTTGATTTTGAAGACATTCTCATGGAGCTGGCCACTTATTCGTACAGCGGGTATGAAAGGGAGAAGTTAAGATCTGCAATAGCAGAAACACTGATCAAGCTCTTTAGTCAGACAGAGAATCCTAAAGCAGGAGTCAGGTTAAACAGCGTCTCTAGCATCTGTTTTGAACAGGACCTCAGAACATTAAGGCTCATCAGAAAAAAGGTGTTGCTTGATTCAGTATTCCTTCCCAAAACAGAGTCTCCGGATGAAATACTTGAGGCCATTGAAGCGCTTCACGATTATGGCATATGCTTCAGGGAAATAATTCCTGTAATAGAAACAAAGCGCGGCATGGAAAATATCAATAGTCTCCTAAGCCTGAAAAATGAAGAATTCGGAAAAGTAGCTTTCGGACACTGTGATTATAACCGCGGCAATAATTACTTCCCATTTTTCCATCAGGATACAGAAAAGTACTGGGAATGGGTAAGGCAAATTATGTCCTGTGCCGGATACTATAACAAAATGTTCATCAACTCTCCCTATCTGCGCCTTAATGACCTGTCCGGATTCAGCAAAATGCTCCGGAGGCTGCAAGGAATACCTGCAAATGAAATCGGGCAGATAACCCTGGCTGAAAGGCAGACAAAATTATGTGCTGAATTCCGGAATTATCAGGCTGCGGTGGAAGACTCTTTTACACTGCCGGCTGAAAATAAAGGCGGATCAGAAGATAATCTGAAAAGAGCAGTAGAGATTATAGTTGAGTTTGAAAACAATAAACTTCAGGATAAAAGCATTTCCGTAAACAGGGAAAAGGTTTTGATTTCCCCCCATGAATATGCCGCGGCTATTGAATACATGAACATTGACGCAATGAAGTATGAAATTGCAAAGTAGCCCTTTCCCGGATATGGATATGAAGCAGATAAATATGCTGATTGCCGGAGGATGCTTTCCGGTGCAGGACAATATTAAAGAAGAAGACATGTATCACCAGATCCTGCGCAGAAAACTGATGGAAGGGTACAATATTCATCTTTCAGCAGATATACTGAGGTATGAAAACTTAGACCGTTGCCTGGAGTTAATTAAAAATAAAGCTTCTCTGAGGAAACCGGATCTGCTCTTATTCCACATGCGCACGGAACCGGTTCTGCCGAAAATTAAATTGTATAATGCCTACACCAGCCGGTCAGGGAAAATTAAAAGATCTGTAAGGATATTCTCAAAAGTCATTATCCGGACTTCTGAAGAAAGCAGGAGTTCAGGCGGCGGTACCGCAGATAGAACCACAGGGAAATTTCACAATTTCTTAAGAGAACTGAATTATTTTTCCGGCATACTTGCATTTAACTCTCTGGGATTGGAAAAACAATGCCTTCGCCTCATCAGGGAAATAACTGAATATTGCAGATCAATGAATATAGAACTTATTATAACCGGTCCTGTATCAAGGCCGCGCTCATATTATGAGAATAGGATTTCGGAAAGGATTGATGGATTTATCTGCCGTGGGGTATTGGGAGAGAAGGTAAAATATATAGGTCTTTTGGGACTTGAAAATGAAAGTAAGGAGTTCCTATTCGGTGAAGATTTAATTAAACTAAATGAAAAAGGCCACCTGAGAGTTGCCGGCTTAATATTAAACGAAATGGCAGGAGTGTTTGACAACTAAGCAATTCCGTTCGATATGAAACAGCCCGGAATCAAAAGATCCCGGGCTTTCTGTTAAAAGGCGGTGCGGCAGGAATTCCCGTCTGCCTACTTCAAAAGAATCATTTTTTTTGCTGCCCTGAAATGCTCCTTACCGTTTAATGAGCTGGCCTCAACAGAATAGAAATAAATTCCCGATGAAATCCTTCCGTCAGTCTCCCATAAGACGTTGTGTTTGCCTGCTTTTTCAACTTTGTTCACCAGGACAGCTATAACCTGGCCGATTGTGTTGTAAATAGTTATTTTCACATTGCTTTCGTTTGCAAGTGAATACTTGATGTTTGTAGCAGGATTGAAGGGATTGGGATAATTCTGCTCAAGGTCGTATTTATATACTACAGTGTTCCCTGACTCAACGCCTACTGTCGGGTAGACATTCACATTCCAGCTTATAGAAGAAGTATCTTTTGAATTATATACGTATGCTGTAACTTTCGTCATTCCTTGTATTAAGGGAATAAAATTAAAAACAGAATCTGTACTCATCATCAATTTGCCGGCGTACCAGGCGTAGTGTACTTTCTCACCATAGGGATCTTCGACCTTAAGGCTGAATTTTATTGCTTCACCGACCCTGGC
>JBLNAZ010000029.1:0-18162 GCA_050259615.1 Syntrophomonadaceae bacterium
CCCACATTGGTCAGTATCTTTTTCACGCCTGGAATATCCGAGATTATTCTTTCCACCTGCTGAGTTACCCTGTTTGTATTTGAGAGAGTGGAACCCGGGGGCAATTCAAGCGCAACAATAAACTCACCGCTGTCGGGCTGTTTCATGAATTCGCTACCGATAAGTCCCATTGCAGGAAGAGCCATAGCCGCGACAAATATTACGGTTGCTCCGGCAAGAACTTTCCATGGATTTTTGAGGCTCCACCTGAGCATGTTAAGGTAGTATCCCGTAAGTTTCCTGAAAGAATTCTCAAAGGCAGATCCCAGCCTTCCCATTAAGGAGTCGGGCCTGATGAGTTCAAGCTTTGAAAACCTTGAGGCCAGTACAGGAGTTACAGTAAATGAAACAAAAAGGCTCATGAGTGTTGAGACTGTAATCAGGATTGCAAACTCTCGCATGATGTCGCCTATCATACCGCTTACAAGTGAAAGGGGCACAAAGACCACAACATCAACAAACGTAATTGAAAGAGCTGCAAAGCCGATCTCATTTCTTCCTCTTAAGGCGGCGGTCTTTTTTTCCTCTCCTTTTTCAAGGTGGTGATAAATATTTTCAAGCACTACAATGGAATCGTCCACCAGTATACCTATAACAAGCGACAGGGCAAGAAGCGTCATCAGGTTAAGGGAGAAGTCGAATGCCCACATAACCACAAAGGCCGCGGTAAGTGAGGTTGGTATTGCTATCATAACAATAAATGAGTTCCTGATGCTGTGCAGAAACAGGAACATTACTGCTGCTACCAGCAAAACTGCAATGAGAAGATCTTTCTGCACTGCATCAGAGGCTTCAACAGTAAAGATTGACTGGTCCTGTGCCACGTCAAACTTCAGGTTCATGCCCGAATAATCTTTTTCAAGCTGCTTAAGTTCTTCTCTTACAAGCCGGCTTACCTGTACGGAATTGGCCCCTGCCTGCTTCAGAATTGCAATGCCGATAGAGTTATTTCCGTTGAGCCGGTTAAGAGTTTCAATTTCAGCAATGCCGTCTTCTATTTCAGCTACATCCTTAAGACGGATATTGCCTCCCTGAGGCGACTGCCCTACAACCAGGTTCCTGAGGTCGTCGATGGAGGAAAACTTTCCCGCCACCCTGACTATAAACTGCTGCTGCGCCCCCTGTATTTTACCCGTCGGGAAATCCAGGTTCGATGTATTTACCGCCTGTGCAATTCTTGCTATTGAAAGTCCGTAGGCCGAGATCTTCTGTGCGTCCAGGTTTATTTTAATTTCCCTCTGCTGCCCTCCTGTAAGCATTATGAGTCCAACGCCGTCAACTCTTGAGATAGCAGGCTGAATCTGGTCCTTTACGAACTGGTAGAATTCCTTGGAGGACATATTGGCCGTTGCTCCCACCTGCAGAATAGGGGTTTCCTGAAGCGATATCTTCTGCAGCACCGGGGTTCTTGCATCCTTGGGCAGGCTCATCATCATTCCGTTTATCTTGCGCTGTGCATCCTGAAACGACACGTCCACGTCGGCCGACTTTTTAAACTCAATGCTCACAACAGAAACTCCCTCATAGGAAGTAGACATAATCCTTTCTACCTTGTCAAGTCCCGAGAGCGCATCTTCAATAGTCTTTGTTACATTGTTCTCAACTTCGCCAGGGGAAGCCCCGGGATACACTGTGGTTACAACAACCCACGGAATATTAATATTCGGAAGCAGTTCGTATTTAAGCTGTGAGTACCCGAAGACTGCCAGAAGCGCCAGGGCGGAAAAGATGACTATTACAAATGACGGCCTTTTTATTGATAGTTCGGTTAAGGTCATGGTAGTATCCTCAATTTAATTATTGATTGTTACTACTCTGGAATTATTGGAAAGGTTATACTGACCGTTTGTCACAATAACGTCTCCCTCCTCCAGACCATTAATTACTTCCAGGTGCTGGCCCGCCTGGCGGCCGATGGTAACAGGCTGAAGCAGGGCCTGCTTATTCCTGATCAGGTAAACCTGCGCCTCGCGTATACTTCCAACAAGAGCTTCCCTCGGAATTAAAATGGCCTCTCTTTCATCCGAAGAATTAAAGTTTGCCCGGGCAAACATTCCCGCTTTAAGAGGGTGCTGCCTGCTGTTTGCAAGTTTCAGCTCAACTGCATACGTGTGGGCCTCGTCGGCTTTTGAAGCAATATTGTCTACAGTTCCCGAAAAGGAAACTCCGGGATAAACATCAGTTGTAACCTCTACCTTATCTCCCGGCTTTATCATGAAGGCTTCACGTTCTGAAATGTTCAGCTTGACCTTTAAGGTTGAAATGTCTACAATGTTGGCAATTACCATTCCGGGCTGCACCATTGTGCCTACTTCCACGTTCCGTGTATTTATTGTACCGGTGATCGGAGTGGTAATTTTGGTGTTATTCAGCTGCTTTTTTGCAACCGTGAGCTGGTTTTCAGCAGCCTTTAGCTGAAGCCTTGCAAGGTCGAGCTGCGAGGCAGAAATGGAATTTTCCTGAAACAGCAGTTCGCTTCTTTCAAAGTCCCTTTTTGCCTTCAGATAGTTAATTTCAGCTGATGCAAGACTGGACTGCATGATGACGTCATCGACTTCGGCAAGCACAGTCTCCTGCCTGATATTATCACCAACTTTAATGTGAATTGCAGTAACAAGCCCCTGTGTCTCAGATATTACATTTATATCTTTGTTGGCCTGTATTACTCCGACTAAAGAAATGGAATTGGAGATTTTACCTTTCCTTGCTTCGGTTACGCTTACGGGAACGTCACCAATAATTTTTTCCCCGGTAACCGTCTGGGTTTTTGAGGGTCTGAAAACGAAAAATAAGATAACAATTAAACCAATTGCCAGAAATGAAAACGAAAGAACACGCCTTTTCATAACTTCCTCCGGCTTAGTTCGCATTATCAATGAACGGACAGGTTTAGAATAGACTTTTTTGTTGAACCCTTCAAGGGGGAATATAAGGGTCAGCCTTAAATTAGTAATTTTGACTTTTAATATCAATATAACTGAATTTTCCCCCCTGAATTTTCATTTTAAGCGTTCCTGAACGAACTTGTTCTATTGAATATTACGCTTCAAGTTTTATCTTCTTTATATACATTTATTATGCCTCACATTGAAAAAGACGCATTTAGACAGCATTATTGTTACAATAATAGTATTTGCTATTATTGGATTATTCTCCCTCATCCCTCTGAAAACGGGCATACTGGACCCCCTGGGGAAAGCCATAAGTGATTTTGATATTTATGACCTTGTCTTTTCCAGGCTCCGCAATGAACAGCAGGCAGACACAAACATTGTAATTGTAAATGTCGGAAACCTCGACCGCGCCGGAATTGCCCGGCAGATAGATACTGTAAATAAATACAGCCCTAAGGTTATAGCCCTCGATATTTTTTTCTGGAAGGAAAAAGATCCCGGACCTGACAGCGTTCTTTCAAAGGCCATTTCACGCTGCCGGAATCTTGTAATGGTAAGCATGCTGGACAGGTATAATGAAGACAAGGACAGCTATGACACTTTAAGCACTTCAATGAGTAAGTTCACGGGAAATGCCGTAACCGGGTTCGCAAACTTCCCGGAAGACGATAAAGGAGGCTACCGCACAATAAGGAGCTTTCAGCCTGTTGCTTTTTATAAGCATAAAAAAGAAGTGGCATTCCCCGTAAAAGTAGTTGAAGCTATAGACAGAAAGAAATATGAAAATTTCCTTAAACGGAATAACGAAAAAGAGATTATCAACTTCAGGGGAAACTTCAATAAGTTTTACTATCTTGACACCTACGCCCTCCTTGAGGGAGGTGCAGACCTGCACATATTGAAAGATAAAATTGTATTGATGGGATACATGGGGGAAAACCTCACCACAAAAGTGCTGGAGGACATATTCTTCACGCCGCTTAACGAAAGATACGCAGGAAGAAGTTTTCCCGATATGTACGGCGTAGTAATTAACGCTAATATTGTTTCAATGCTGATGAATGAAAATTTCATCGGCAGGATGCCTTACTACCTGAGCCTCATTCTTGCAGTTGTTTCATGTTTCTTTTGTGCTCTTGGCCTGTTTACCATAAAAAGCAAATACAAGGACTGGTTCGGCGCAGCCTTTAAGTTATTTATGCTTCTTGTTACTATTCTGGACCTGGATATAGGAGTAAATATTTTCAACTATTTTAATTATAAAATTAATCTTACTTTACTTCTGGCTGCGCTGGTACTTACTCCCACATGTTTGGACCTTTACCAGATTTATATCGAGAAATGGCTGTTTAAGAAATTGTCAAAGATGGATGCAAAAGGAAAAGATGAGATCATTCAGGCTCATAGCAATAATACTTTTGGCCATGTTCGCTGAAGCGGAAATATCTGCACAAAGCGCATTGTTCACAGTTATAGCTTCCGGGGGCAAAGTATTCTTAAGCGGCAGAGATACCAGTCAGTGGATTCAATTGACTGCCGGGAGCAGGGTCTTTAAGGGAGACAGAATTAAAACCGGAGACAACAGTTACCTGGGACTTTGCCACATGAACGGCAGAACGCTTGAAATACTGAAAGAAGGCGTTTACAAGGCCGATGAGCTTTCCGAAAAACTTGCAGCAGAAAACACCTCTGTCACAAAAAAACTTACAGACTTTCTCGTCGGCGAGATTGTAACAAAGAATAAAGGCAAGGATATGAAATATATCTCTGCCGTTGCACGGGAGAACCTCACATATATAGATAAGGATTTTCCGGCATTTACCTTTGTTATGGATTCCAGCGTTACTTTCAGGTGGTACCCGGCAAAAGACGTCCATACATACGCCTTCAGGCTTCTCAATCCTTCCGGAGGTACTGTCCTTATAAAGGAAACTTCCGATACTTCGATTACGGTTAACATTGAAGAGCTGAACCTTGAGCCGGAAAAACACTACAGCTGGCTTGTCTTTAATCCAGAAAACCCTGAAGTTTCCTCCGACAGCAGCTACATTATGACTTTAACCCGCTCCGGCCTGGAGGCCTTGAAAGACTCACTTGCAGAGCTAAGAAACGACCTTTCCGACAGGATGAGTCCGCTGAACCAGATAATGATTGCAACATTCTTCGAAAACAATAAAATGAATCTTAACGCTCTTGAGTACTACGAAAGGTCTGCTGTATACACCGGACATGTTCCGGAATTTCAGAAAAAATATCTTTTGTTTCTAATAAGAGCTGGATTATTTAAAAGAGCGCAGATACTATCTGAAAAATGGAATATTGAGAATTAAGTTTTCCTGTGATTTTCCGTTTCTAGGACCATCTTAAAATGGAGACAGGTGATGAAAAGCTTTTTCTTATTCCTTCTTGTCATTTTCCTCAGGGCTGCTTATCCCCAGGAATTCGGGATGGGCCTTAATCTGGACGACCCGAAGTTTGAGACCTCCCCGTCTTCGGCGCCTCTGATGCGGGGTGACTATGAGAACCTTCCCGATTCGGCCTCACTGAAGGATTTTTCTCCGCGCCCCGGCCACCAGGGCTCATACGGGACGTGCACCGGCTGGGCCTCTGCCTATGCGGCCAGGACAATTCTGGAAGCTTTTAAGAACAAATGGAGCCGCGAGGAAATAGACAAAAACGCCTTTTCACCTTCATTTGTCTATAACCAGATCAGGGTAATAAAAGACTGCTCAGCGGGTGCCTCCTTAATTGATGCGCTTAACCTTTTAAGAGATGCCGGGGATATGAGGTTCCAGGAGTTCGGCTATGACTGCTCACGTGATGTGACGGACTCCGACAAGATGAAAGCCAATCCATATAAGATTCTGGAGTACAGGGAAATTGCCAACCGGAATACATTAAACAAGCATCAGTTTATAAAGAAAAGTCTGGCGGAAAATAAGCCCGTCGTTCTGGCATTCGACACTCCTCTTTCTTTTATTTCGGCTAAGGAAGTCTGGACCCCCGATTCAGCCGACTACAAGGAATGGAGGCGCGGACATGCAATTGCAGCAGTGGGTTATAACGATAATAAGTTTGGCGGCGCAATTGAAATAATAAACAGCTGGGGCACAAAATGGGGAAAAGACGGCTATACGTGGATCAGATACAAGGACTTTGATTACTTCTGCAAACTGGCTTTTGAGATGATTGATAAATCCCGGGACGATTCTTCCAAAGTCGACCTTTCGGGCTCGCTTTTATTCAGGGAAAGTACGGGCCGTGAAATGAAAGCAAGATTTAACGGCGAATTCTTTTCCATGGAAAAGCCCTATCCTTCAAATACATTATTCGAGCTCAGGATTTCTAATAACGAGCCGGCCTACGTGTATGCCTTCAGTTCCGATCTTACATTTAAGACGTATAAGATATTTCCCTTTAATGAAAGAATGCTGGCCTATCTCCCCTACAGACAGAACAACGTTGCCATTCCCGATGAGGAAAGCTTTAACGTGCTCGACAGCATACCCGGAATTTCCTACTTCTGCTTTGTGTACTCTAAGGAAGCTCTTAATATTGACAGCCTGATGCAGCTTATTGAAAAAGGGAAGGGAACTTTCTGGGACAGGGTTTTTTCAGTCTTAAAAGAAAGAATGGTCAGCAAAAAAGATGTTGAATTAAAGTATAAAGATGGTATCATTTTCAATGCGAGGAGCCGGGGGAAATCTTTAATTCCCGTGCTTGTAGCCATAAAGCATTTACAATAAAGCAGCACTTCCCAGGCGGGGGCCAAAATTCAGGGGGATAAAATGAAAAAAATATTTTCCGCAGCCTTAAATATTTCTTTCCTGTTAATTCTTCTTTGCGGCTTTGCACGCGCACAGGAAAAAATAGATGTCAGCTTTGAAGCCGGAGAGGGGGGTAAAATATTTATTTCTTACTTTCTCTATGGTGATGCTTCAAAAACGTATGAAGTAAATACTATACTCAGAAAATCAAACGATCCGTCATTTAAACAGATTCCCGAGGATCTTTCCGGAGACATTGGCGAGGGGAAGTTCGCAAACCGCAAATGCACAATCATTTGGAACATGAATAAAGACGAGGAAGCCCGCCTTGAAGGAGAGGATTTTTACTTTGAAGTAACTGCCAATGAGATAAAAGAAAAGAGTTCATGGTACTGGTACGTGCTGGGGGCTGCAGCATTGGGAGGCGGAACAGCTGCATATCTCCTCTTAAATAAGGACAAGTCCTCTGAACCCTCTTCTCCCGGCAATCCCGCAGTTGACAACGTTGCAATGCCTCCGGGCAGGCCGTGAAATTATAGAATATATACAGATAAACATTTTTCAGCTATGAACAGTTAATTAACAGATTTATAAATTTTAAGAGATGCAAGATGGGAAAGATCATATTGCTGCTAATCTTTGCCTTCTTCATAAACATTTTTCCTCAGGTCAAAGGCACTTCACAGACAGGAAGGCTGAAGTCTAAGAAGGAGGCGCCTAAAGACGTTACTCCTCCTGAAATAATTCTGAGGGAGCCAATGGTAAATAATGGGGATGAAATCACTGCAAACAGCAGCAGGCTAATGCTAAGCGGACAGGTAAAGGACTCAGGGCCCATAAAATCGCTCAGGCTGAATGAACAGATGCTTACGCTTTCAGAGGGTAATTCCTTCAGCCAGGAATATACGCTTGAGGAAGGGCTTAACAGCTTTCTTCTTACAGCAACGGATTATAACAATAATTCTTCTTCCATAACATTTTCCATAAACTACATAGCAAAGAATGAACCGCCTTCAATATCCGTTCTTGAACCCTTACCCGGCAGCAATAATGAAGCCTCCGTAAAAGAAAAGAGCACCGTTGTGCGGGTGAATGTTTCGGACAAGGACGGCATAAAGGAAGTCAGCATAAATAAACTGAAAGCCCGCCTGCTTGGCAAATCGGAATACTATATCAATCTTAATCTTAATAGCGGAATAAATCCGGTTACCATTGTTGCCACGGATAAAAAAGGCGCTTCCTCAGACTACAATTTCAGCATTGTAACTCGTATTGATAAACAGGGGCCCACTATAAAAATAACGGAGCCTCTGGTTTCAAGAGGCATTAAAGTAGTAAGAAAAAGTGAAACCGTTATGGTAAAAGGCAAAGCTGAAGACGAAAGCGGAGTACATGAGGTCTCAATAAATAACATTAAGGCCCAGCTGGAACCCGACGGCAGTTTCTCGCTTAACATGTTCCTTCAGGTGGGAGACAACAAACTCACTGTAAAAGCGATTGACAAAGGCCTTAACGCCACAATTGACACATTTACAATTACAAGAAAACTTGTTGACGTTCTTACCGGAGGAAGATACTTCGGCCTGGTTATCGGAATTAATTCCTACAGCGGCTACTGGCCTTCTTTGCGCTGTGCAGCCAACGACGCCAAAGAAGTCAGCAAAATACTGAAAGACCGCTACAGGTTCGATTCTGTATTTACAATTCTGGACAAGGATGCCACCAGACGGAACATAATGCAGAGCCTCGAATGGCTTTCAAATAATCTGAATAAGGATGACAACCTGCTCATCTTTTATGCCGGGCATGGACAGTTCAATAAAGTTCTGAACAAGGGTTACTGGGTTCCGGTTGATGCAGCAAGCAACTCCGTTGCCGACTATATAGCAAACAGCGAAGTAAAAACATTCCTGGCCGGCATCCCCTCGAAGCACACGCTTTTAATTACAGACGCATGTTTTGCCGGCGATATCTTCAGGGGAGGCAAGGGTGAAACTGTGGCTTTTGACCCAAATAATATGGAAAAGTATTACCGTGAGGTTTACCGCAGGCAGTCGAGGCTGGCACTCACTTCAGGCGGAGTTGAAGAAGTGCAGGATAACGGCAAGGACGGACATTCAATTTTTACATATTACCTGCTTAAAGCTCTGAAAGAAAACAAGAGCCGCTATATGGATGCCTCGCAGCTTTATAACGACCTGAGGATTGGTGTAGCCAACAATTCCGAGCAGACTCCCATGCTGCAGGTGGTAAAGGATACATATGATGAAGGCGGACAGTTTATTTTTGTGCTCAGGGAAGATGAGTAGGTCAATGCAATAATATTCAATAATAACTTTATGGTAGGCCGCCATGAAAACTCTATGTTTAATTATCGCCGTATTTTTTGCTGCCGGTTTCCAGTTGGGACAGGTCAGAGATAAAGCACCTGTGCTTCCCGTAAATGAGCCATCATTTTCAAAAGCGTACGACCAAAGCCTAGGTAATCATGGCACGACCGGCTCGGAGAAGAGCATATGGGATATTAAGCTTCTCTGGGATATGAAAAGCGTTACTAAAAATTTAGGGCACGCAGGCATAGTATATCTTAATACATCAGGCGACGTCTGGATATCAAGGTGGAACAGTGATACGCTTTTCGTCTGGACTGCCACTACCACCAACTATATCTATACCATTACAATTCCGGGCGTTACTGGCGTACGGGCAATGACATTTGATGGGGAAAATATTTATGCCGGAAATAATTCAACTGATATATATGTAATAAATCCCGGTACTAGGTCGCTTAAGGGCACAATACAGGCTCCGCAGACCGTAAGGTATATTACATACGATCCGAAGGCAGACGGCGGTAATGGAGGATTCTGGATAGGAAACTTTTCAACCGACCCACAGCTGATCAGCCGCACCGGGTCTGTCCTTAGAACAATCACGCATTCGGACCTTGGAACAACAGGAATCTACGGTGCTGCATATGATGGAGAGACCTCCGGCGGACCATATCTCTGGTTCTTCGGACAGGGCGACGGCTACGGCAGCCCGCAGGTAATTTCACAGGTCAGTGTTTCAACGGGCAAGTCAACAACCCTCCAGCACCCTGTAAGCTATGATCTCGAAACATATGCTGCAAGCATGGGAATTTATGCAAATGCCGACAGCATGCTTGCAGGAGGACTTTGCCTTGTAACAGGAATCTTTCCCGGAATAGTAACTCTTGGAGGAATAATGCAGGGAGAACCGGATCTGATATTTGCCATTGAGATCGGCACCACGGCTGCCCCTCCTGCGCAGATCAGCATCAGCAGAACTTTCAGTTTTGGTGATCCCAAAGTCTCTTCGAGCTACAAAATATTAAGCCTTCCTGGAGACGTAAGCATACCGCTTTCGCAGCTTTTTGCCGATGCAGGGGAGCACAAAAAGAACTGGAATGCCTTCTACGATAACGGCAAGGCTGAGAACTACCTTGTTGAGTACGACAATTCAGCGGCATTTACATTTAAGCCCGGAAGCGCGTTCTGGGCTGTCAGCAAAAATGCTCTTAATATATCAGCACAGGTAAACCCTGTTACAACCGACGGCCTGGGCATGTACGAAATCCCTCTTCACAGCGGCTGGAATCTCATCTCAAATCCTTTTACTTCAGAAATTTCATGGGGATCTGTAAAACTTGCTAACCAGCTTGCTGCCAACAGCCTCATTTATGCATGGAACGGGAGCTGGAGCAATCCTGCCTCGCTTTCGCCATATGAAGGCTACTATTTCAATAATTTAAATAATCTTGCTTCACTGAAACTGACTGAGAGCATTCCTGTTGGCATATCTGCATCAGGGCTGAACAAATCCACACTCTATAACCCGGACAACTATATTAAGGGATACCTGTATTCAGACGGGAAGGAATTCTCCCCTTTTTATATTTCAATTGACAAAAGGTCCACTGACGGCTTTGATGAATTTGATTACTTTACTCCCCCGTCGGACTTCAGCGACGAGTGCATTTACATTCTGAATAAAAATCTTCAGACAGACTACAAGCACCTCTTTATCGACAGCCGTCCAGAAATTTCAGACGGGCAGTCTTATGACCTCGTGCTTAAAAATGCATTAAAGAAGGATTGTGAAATAAGGTTTACAGGAATGGAAAACTTTGAAGGTTATGAAATCTTTCTTTTGGATAAGGGTATGAAGAGATTTTATAATCTTAGAGAGAATTCAATTGTTAGAATAGAATCCGCACCTGTAAAACAGGAATTCAGCCTTCTCATTGGAAAGACAAGTTTTATTGAAGAAAAGAAAGGCATTACGCTCCCAAAGGAATTCGCACTTTTTCAGAATTATCCAAATCCTTTTAACCCATACACAATAATTTCATATGAACTCCCGTCTAAAAACCGTGTTGAGTTAAAAGTTTTCAGCGTACTGGGGAAAGAGATTGCAATTTTAACAGATGATATAGAAGAGCCCGGCAGGCACGAAGTTAAATTTGAGGCAAAAAGTCTCCCCAGCGGAATATATTTCTGCACCATCCGCTCCGGCAGCTTTACTAAAACACAGAAGATGGTTTTACTGAAATAGTGCTTCTGGTCTAAAACCGCGTTCACCCCTGCCCGCCTTTGGTGTGGGGGTCTTATATCTGTTACAGTCTTCACCGCCCATTATAACTCCAATAATTATTCCCTTCCAAAGAAAGCGCCAAATGTGTTACCTTTAATATTGAGGCTTTGCTTTAAGCCAATTACTAATAATTTAGGAACCACTGAATCTTTTATGCAGGAAAGTAAAATTGAAAGAAATAACGGCTTTACCCCTCTGATTGTTCTTAGTAATGTATCCAAATCCTATGTGGAGGAGAACAAAACCGAACGCAGGGTTCTCCACGACGTCAATGCTGTTGTTAATAATGGTGAAATTATAGTCGTCCTGGGCCGGAGCGGCTCCGGGAAATCCACCATACTTAATATGCTTAGCGGAATTGACCTGCCCACCAGCGGGAGCATAGCAATTAATAATACGGACATTACCAGGCTTTCAGAACAGGAAAGAACCCTTTTCAGGCGCCGCAATGTGGGCTTTATCTTTCAGTTCTTTAATCTTATTCCCACACTGACCGCTGAGGAAAATCTCCTTCTTCCGCTTGAACTTAACGGCGTAAGCATACAGGAAGGAAAGCAAAAGGCTCAGAATATGCTGAAGGAAATTGGACTTAGCGACAGGGCTGATAGCTATCCCGACCAGCTTTCCGGCGGCGAACAGCAGCGCATAGCTATTGCAAGAGCGCTCATTCATGAGCCTTCAATTATACTTGCAGATGAACCTACGGGCAACCTGGATTATGATACGGGACTTATAATTATAAACCTTCTGGATAACCTCGTGCGGAAAAAAGGCAAAACCATGGTAATGGCTACACACAGCAAGGAGGTTATAGGACTTGCCGACAGGATACTGACTGTAAAGGATGGAAAGATAATTGAACTTTCAGCTTCAAAGGCGGAAAAATCTATATGAGCCGCATATTAAACCGGTCCGCCTTAAATTACCTGCTGAGACACCCGCTGCAGCTTGCGCTGTCTTTGCTCGGTATTGCACTCGGCGTTGCTGTAGTTGTAGGTATTGATCTTGCCAATGCCGGGGCATCCAGAGCCTTTGAACTTTCAATGGAAAGCGTTGCAGGAAAATCTACTCACCAGATTACAGGGGGACCTAAAGGACTTACGGACTCAGTTTACGCATATCTGAAAATTAAAAAGAAAATAAGTCCTATGGCGCCTGTAGTTGAAGGCAGCGTGGCAATGGTGCGCCCCATTATGCGGGCTTTTACTTTACTTGGGGTCGATCCGTTTTCTGAAAAACCCTTCCGTTCGTATCTTTCCCCGGTAAGCGGGAAAATTACAGGGAACATTTCTGCATTTATGGCTGAGCCTAATTCCATAATAATTTCCGTTAGAACAGCTTCGCAGATGAACTTGAAAGTAAATGATACAACCACATTAAAAATTGGCGGCAGCTATAAAAAAGTAAAAATACTTGGACTTATTGAAGGTGAGAATGAAAGAAGCAGGAATTTGCTGGATAATCTTATTCTCTCCGACATTTCAACAGCACAGGAACTGCTGGATATGCCGGGCTATTTAACCCGCATCGATCTCATAATTCCGGATAATACGCAGGGAGAAAAGACATTAAAGGAAATAAAATCCGGTATCCCTGCAGGATCTACAGTTGTAAGGTCTGAGACGCGTACAAAAATAGCCTCCGATATGCTTAAAGCATTCGACATTAACTTAACAGCACTAAGCCTTCTTGCCTTAATTGTAGGGATGTTCCTGATTTATAACACTATGACATTTTCTGTCCTGCAGAGGCGT
Organism: Syntrophomonadaceae bacterium; assembly: GCA_050259615.1. GTDB lineage: Bacteria > Bacteroidota > Ignavibacteria > Ignavibacteriales > SURF-24 > JAAXKN01. The sequence goes on from JBLNAZ010000029.1 coordinate 13,072, forward strand.
ACATATATAGGGCTTCTCCGCTCAATAGGAGTAACACAGAAGGAAATTTTCAGGATATTTTTAACCGAGGCTGCAATACTTGCAATTGCCGGCACCGTTCTCGGCATACTGGCAGGCGTTGTGCTTGCAAAAGGAATGCTGAGGCTTGTTACACAGACTATTAACGATCTTTACCTGGTGCTTTCCGTGCGGGAGCTGAATATCTCTTTATTCAGTCTTGCCAAAGGGGCTTTTGTTGGAATTGGCGCAACACTCCTTGCCGCCTTAAAACCTTCACTCGAGGCTTCATCCATTCCGCCCCGCCTGGCCTTAAGCCGCAGCGAACAGGAGATAAAATTAAGAAGGAAAATTCCGGGACTTGCTGTTCTGGGCCTTATAATGCTTTTACTTGGAGCGCTGATTTTGGCTCTTCCCGTAAGGAGCATAATTCTGAGCTATATTGGAATACTTCCTGTAATCCTGGGCTTCAGTCTCCTTACACCGTTAATGATACTTTATTCAATGAAATTCCTCAGCCTCATTTCAGGAAAACTTTTCGGGCTTACCGGACGCATGGCATCAGGAAGTATCGTGTCACAGATAAGCCGGACTGCGGTTGCCGTTGCCGCCCTCAGCATTGCTGTATCTGCATCTGTCGGGATCGGCACTATGGTTAACAGCTTCCGCCAGACAGTCCTTACGTGGCTTAACGGCAACCTGGAAGCTGACGTTTATATTTCCCCGCCGGGACTAGTGCTGAGAAATAACGACGCTACGATGGATTCCTCACTTGTAAGGAGAGTTGAAAGTCTGCCTGAAGTTCAGGATTACAACTTCTACCGTGAGGTGACAGTAAATACCGGAAGCGGCGAAATGCGGATATTTGCGCTTAACGTCGGGCCCAGGAGCTATAACGATTTCAAATTCAAGGAGGGCAATCCTGAAAAGTTCTGGAATGAATTCCAAAACGGGAACATTGTGATGGTAACTGAACCCTATGCATACAGGCACAATATTAAAACCGGCGGCGTTATTACAATACCAACTGAAAAGGGGAATAAGAATTTTCAGGTGGGCGGAGTCTATTATGATTACGCCTCTGACCTCGGGATGGTTACTATGTCATTCGACACCTACAAGAGGTACTGGAAAGATCATTCAATTTCAGGGCTTTCACTTTTCTTAAAGAAGGGTGTAAGGCGCGACAGCCTCATTAATATTATACGCACCATGCCGAAGCCGAACGAGGAAATACTTGTGCGCTCAAGCAGCTACTTAAGGAAGGCCTCAATCGATGTCTTCGACCGCTCGTTCATGATAACCAATGTACTTGAAGTGCTGGCAATAGTGGTGGCTTTTATTGGAATACTCAGCTCCCTTATGGCACTTCAGCTTGAACGCAGCCGTGAGTTTGCAATATTGCGCGCAAACGGCATGACTCCCATTCAGCTCTGGAAGCTCATTACAATACAAACGGGACTTATGGGCATTCTTTCAGGCGTACTTTCCCTTCCGCTTGGAAACGTGCTTGCATGGATACTAATTTACATTATCAACAGGAGATCGTTCGGCTGGACAATGCAGTATCTCGTTTTGCCTGAAGTTTTATTTGAAGCGCTTCTTGTTGCATTTGCTGCAGCACTGCTGGCAGGGATTTATCCCGCATTTAAGATGGCGAAGACCTCCCCTGCCCTTGCCTTAAGGGAGGAATAGATGAAAAAGCCCGTTATCATCGCCATAATTGCACTGCTTGTACTTTCTGCCGGTGCTTACCTGCTTACGAAAAGAAACCGGGCAGCGTCAGAAGTAAATACCAGTCTTTCTGTTTCAAAAGCAATGTCGGAAGGTGATACTGCAGGATACAAAAGAGCCGTCGCGCCGGAAAAGTTTGTCTTCCCCCGGGACTTCGGGCCTCACCCGGATTATAAAACCGAATGGTGGTATTTTACGGGTAACATGGAAACAGATGCAGGGCGGCACTTCGGCTACCAGCTCACAATTTTCCGCACTGCTATTTCGCCCGACTCTCTGCAAGGCACTTCCCCCTGGAGAAGCAGTCAGATTTATATGGGGCACTTTACAATTACAGACGCAGAAAATAACAAATTCTATAATTTTGAGCGCTTCAGCCGCGGGGCTGAAAAGTTAGCCGGCGCCATGGCAAGCCCGTTCAGGGTATGGCTTGAGGACTGGAAGATTAAGGAAATTCCAGGGGAAGAAAGTAACGGCGTACCAGTGCTCCATCTGAAAGCTGAAGAAAAAGATGTTTCAATTGATCTCACACTTAAAAGCCTTAAGCCCGTAGTTCTTCAGGGAGATAAGGGATTAAGCCTGAAGGGTCCTGAAACAGGGAATGCATCTTACTACTATTCACTCACAAGGCTTGCGACTGAAGGGATAGTTAAAATAAATGACGAAAGTTTTAACCTAAAAGGCTACTCATGGATGGACCGCGAATGGAGCACAAGCGCCTTAAGCCGCAACCAGGCGGGCTGGGACTGGTTTTCACTCCAGCTGAATAATTCAAAAGAGATAATGTATTACCAGATGAGGCTTAAAAATGGTGAGGCCGACCGCTTCAGCCAGGGGCTTATTGTAAATGAGAACGGCTCTACTGAGCCTGTAAAAAAAGATGACGTGAAAATTGAAGTCCTTGGGAAATGGTCCAGTCCCCTGGGCGGTGAATATCCTTCAGGCTGGAAACTTTCAGTTCCCTCGAAGAGTATTTATCTCGAAATAATTCCTTATGTTAGCAACCAGGAATTAAACGTTTCCATCCGCTACTGGGAAGGATCGGTAAAAATAAAAGGCTCGTGGAATAACCGTCCCGTTGAAGGCATGGGATATGTTGAATTAACAGGCTACGGGGAAGTATTATAATTTATTAAGGGAAATTAAATGGACGGCAAAAACCGTAAAGATATATCGCCCGGCATAAGGGTTGCAATTGTATTAAAACAGGATCAGAGATCGGGCAGAAGAACCGAGGGAATAGTAAAAAATATTTTAACCTCATCGCCGCACCATCCTCACGGAATAAAGGTGCGCCTTGAAGACGGCCAGGTCGGCCGCGTGCAGGAGATTTTGGAATCCGAATAGATTATTATTTTTGGCAGGGGCGCGCGGCAGCGCGCCCGCCTCACCAAACATTAATCAAATTCCATAATTCAAGCCAAGCGTAAGAGTGTTATAAGTACCCCGGCTGGTGAAAAATCCGTTGTAACTGGAATTAATAACCGAGTTCAGCTTGTAAAATAACATCAGTTCCATATTCTGCGTAATTTCATGCGAAAGCCCCAATCCCGCACCTATGCCGAACAGATTGTCATTAACTTTTCTTTTGGTCTTGGGATCCGCGTAAAACTCCACTACCCTGCCGGTATTCTCATCAACTACTTTAACATTATCATAGGCATTGTAGCTTAAATGCGAGTACCCCGCTTCAAGATTGATAAAAGTAGTAAAGAGTTTATCGGAATGAAGGTTTATGCGGCTTCCAAAGTAAAGCGGTATCAAAACGTGCTCATCGGCATCATAGGAAGTTATAAACTGATTCTTCCGGATTGCAGACAATTCCATTTCATGAATGACATGGTTTTCATCCCAGTATGAAACGCCTGAATATGCATAAAGCTGAACAGTTGGATTAAGTGAATAATTGTACTGCAAGGTAGTGCTGAAGCCTTTGGACGAGTTCATCGGGAAAACAGCCCCGGCGTTGAACTGAAGGGAACGGGCACTTTGTGCCTGGAGAATCCCGCAGACTGAGAAAAGAACGAGCAATGAGAAAAACAGTTTTGACATTTTGCTACCCCTTTAGTTTGTGATGTGAAGAAAAAAAAGGTATCAAATTATCAATAATGCTCCTTTGTTCAATGTTATTAATATATCCGGACAGCCTTAAAACAGCAGTGATTCCGGACACTATTTTTTATAACTGAAGGAAATTTACCTGTTCTTACAATTCCAGTCAAGTTTTTTATCCGGAATATTAATAAGAAAGCTGCCGGGAACCACTTCCCGGCAGCTGCTGGGGTTATTTATTCCTTTAACATCAAACTGCTTCGCGGACTTCATCTGCGTCATCTTTATAAACAAAGTCCAGCCACTTAAAGTAATTTCTGTCCTTCCCGTGTATAACTTTCGAGTAAATATCCTGCAGGTCGGCACAAACAGGGCCCATTACACCCGAGCCTACTTTCCTGTTGTCAATTTCTCTCAGAGCTATAACTTCACTTGCCGTACCGGTTACAAAAACCTCGTCTGCAATATAAAGCTGGTCGCGCGAGATCTGCTCTTCAACTACTTCGTAGCCGCGGTCTTTAGCAACTGCAATTATGCTGTCTCTTGTAATTCCTTCAAGTATGCCGTATCTGGGAGGAGTATAAATAACGCCCTCACGCACGAGGAATATATTTTCGCCGGTGCACTCTGATACGTATCCGTATGGATCAAGCAGTATAGCTTCATCAAAGCCGGCCCTCAGGCTTTCTGTTTTTGCGAGCACAGAGTTAACATAGTTTCCTGCAACTTTGGCTTTTGTCATCATTATGTTCGGGTGATGCCTTGGATAGGAAGACACATTTGCCCTCACGCCTTTTTTCAGGGCTTCCTGCCCCAGGTAGTTCGTCCACTTCCATACAGCAATCGAGAGGTCAATCTTCACGCCGTCAACCGTAAGGTTCCAGCCGCCTTCTTTTATATATACCAGCGGCCTGATGTAGCATTCTTCCATTTTATTTATACGCACCAGTTCCATTGTTGCATCGTAGATCTCATCCACAGTGTACTGCAGTTCGTTCATTCCCAGAACCTGTGTACTCTTTATTAATCTTTTCAGGTGGTCTTTAAGTCTGAAGACTGCCGGACCGGCAGGAGTGGAATAGGCACGGATTCCTTCAAAGACTCCTGTACCATAATGAAGTGAACTTGTTAAAAAGTGTACCTTGGCCTCATTAAAAGGAACCATCTTCCCTTCCATCCACACGTAATCTGATTCAAATGCCATATATTCTCCGAAAATTAATTTGCTTGTAAAATAATTCTGTTATTCAGCTTGAAAAGTTTATAGTTAATGCTGTCATTAAGAGCCTGCAGGCTGGCTTCAAAAAT
>JBLNAZ010000030.1:0-8593 GCA_050259615.1 Syntrophomonadaceae bacterium
GCAGGAGGTCTTATAGCCCTGCTTTTACTGGGAGCCCTGATATTTTGAGATTTAGGAGAAAAACAAAATTGCCAGAAGCCGGGAATTTTTGTGTTTTTCAATTCCTGGCTTCTGACTGTGAGAAGCGGTAAAGCCCTTATAAGTTTTATAATCCCAGCTTTTTAGCTATTTCCGCGGGGATAGCGTCTTTATGTATCATAATGGCGACTGTTTTCAGGCGCACGTAAGGGGCCGACATATAGATAAACCCGCCGTTTGTCTGCTCGGGGCCCCAGGAATTCTTTGTTACATAAAACTTTGCGCCTTTCTGGTCGTGTGCCAGGCCCACCAGGTGCATCAGATGCAAATTACAAATTCCGGCCGTATTTACACAAATTTTAATTTTAAGATAAGCCTTTGGACAAAAATTCAGGGCGGCAGAGCTTCGGGGCCAAAATTATGGACTGTTTCCCGGGGCCGGGCAAGCTTATTTTTGGCCTGTAAATTCAATTGAAAATGGCAGTTAAGAGGCCTAAATTATAAAGATTGTGAATTAAATTTGTCTAAGGTGTTAAATTACGCAGTTTTTGAGCTACGGGATGCCTTTAAATCTTGTATTTTTTGATGCGATTCCTTAACTTAGAATTCTTTATTTTCAAGGAGTATATAATTATGAAAAGAACATTTCAGCCAAGCAAAAGAAAAAGAGTTAATAAACACGGTTTCAGGGAACGCATGAGTTCAAAGAACGGCCGTAAGGTTTTAGCACGCAGGCGTGCAAAAGGAAGAAAAAGACTAACTGTTAGCGACGAGAGATAAGGTCTTGGCAAAGTTTGGCCTTTCTAAAGATGAAAGGATCAAAAAAGAAAAAGACTTTAAACAGGTATATTCGGTTGGTAAGGTTATTTATTCAGACGATCAGAAGCTGAAGGTTAGTTATTTTCCCGAAAAGAATTCCGTGCAGGCTGGTATTAAGATAGCTGCCGCTGTTTCCAAAAAAGCGGGCAATGCGGTTTGGAGAAACAGGGTTAAACGTTTGTTAAGAGAATCCTACCGCTTAAAAAAAGAAATATTGCTGGCAAATTGCATTGAAAAATCAATTTGCCTTAAAATTATTTTTTCTCCAAACAGCTTGAATCAGAAAAAACAGCATAAACTTAAGCTGGACGATATTATGCCTGCTGTTATTGATTTGATGAACAAATTAAACAGCCGATTACAATGAGGCACTTATTTGTATTTTTAATCAGAATTTACCAAAAGCTGATATCACCGCTTTTTCCACCTTCATGCAGATTTTATCCCTCCTGTTCTGAGTATAGCCGTCAAGCTTTTTTGAAGTATGGAGTTCTTAAAGGAGGTATAAAATCTGTATGGCGGATCTTAAGATGTAACCCCTTCAACAAAGGGGGGTATGACCCATTAGAATAATTTCTGGAATATAAAACAGATGGATAAACAAACAACAATTGCCTTCGTACTAATCGGAGCAATACTTATAGTATGGCTTTACCTGAGTTCCCCCACTCCTCAAAATCCACCGGTAAAAAAACCCGGCGATACAACTCTGGTTAATAAGACCACCCCGTCAAACGAAATTCAAAATCAGCAGAAACCGGCAGCACAGGAAAACAATACCTCTGCTGCAGCGCAGACTGATACTTCAGCCCTTGGAAAAGCGCTCGCCGGCGCAAAAGCCCCGGAACAGATTGTTACAATTGAAAACAATCTGGTCAAACTGGAACTTACAAGCAAGGGCGGCAGGATAAAAAGATATTTCCTGAAGAAATACAACACCTGGTATGCAGATCTTCCGCAATATTCAAACAATTTTTATGAAAGACACGTCCAGCTCATAAACGACGAGGGTGATTTCAATATCGTCTTTATGTCAAAGGATGGCAAGCTCGTCAATACAGCAGATGCCGCTTTTCAGCCGGGCACCGAAAGGAGCTCTTACGAGCTGAAAAACAACGACTCGCTGCAGGTAAGCTACACACTTCCTGTTGGCAGCGGCTATATAAGAAAAACCTATGTCTTCCATTCCAATGACTACGCAGCCCGGTGCGACATAGAGATGAAAAACATGGGCGGCGTTATCAGCAACTTCAGGTACGACGTTGTCTGGGAAAACGGAATCAACTTTGTTGAAAAGAACTCGGTTGATGAAGCCAACTATTCCAATTCCAGCGCCTATACGGGAGATGAACAGGTAATAGTAAATGCCAAAGTGGGCGATAACGCACAGAAAGAATTTAACGGCAAAGTAGACTGGCTGGGCGTGAGAAATAAGTATTTTGCCGTAATTGTTGCGCCTCTTAAACCAACTCCTGACGGCGGAGCGCTCATTAAGGGAACTGAAAAGGCTGTTGGAAATAATTCAGGCGTGAGAAAGTATTTTAACGCAAGCCTTAAAGTACCCTTTAATAACTCCAATTATCAGAAGAATTCCTTCCTCCTGTATATTGGACCTGTCGACTATTCACTACTGAAGGCTTACGGCAGCAATTTTGAAAAGATAGTGGATTTTGGAAGCCTCTTCGGACTCAAGGTCATTATCAGGCCGATTTCCGAATACGTGCTTCTGCCTTTGTTTGAGTTCCTGCACAGATTCATCCCGAACTACGGCTGGGTTATTATAGTCTTCTCGCTGATCATCAAAGTTGCGCTGCACCCGCTTACAAGAAGCAGCATGAAATCGATGAAAAAGATGCAGCTTCTGCAGCCTAAGATTGCAGAGCTCAAGGAAAAATTCAAAGATGATCCGCAGAAAGTAAACAAAGAGACCATGAAGCTCTACTCCACATACGGAATCAATCCCGCCGGGGGGTGCCTGCCGATGCTTCTGCAGATGCCAATACTGGTGGCTTTATGGGGACTGTTCAACGTTGCAATAGAGCTCAGGCAGCAGCCTTTTGGTCTTTGGATACACAACCTTTCGGTGCCGGACGTTATAATGGATCTCGGCTTTAAGATGCCGATCTTCGGATTCAGCCAGATCAGCGGTTTGGCTCTCCTGCTCGGAATTACAATGTTTATTCAGCAGAAAATGAGCGTAAAGGATCCGAGCCAGAAGGCGCTTGTATATATGATGCCTATTCTTTTCACGGTTATGTTTATGGGATTTCCTGCCGGATTGAACCTGTATTATTTCATGTTCAATTTATTCTCAATTGCACAGCAGTATTACGTAAACCATAGCCACAGCAATATCGAACTTGCTCCCGTGAAGACACCTAAAAAGTCGGGCGGAATGATGGCACGTTTGATGGAAGCAGCTGAGAAAAGTTCACAGCAGCAGCAGGCAGCCAAAAAGAAGAAAAGGTAATTTTAATATTGCCGGTTTTCAGCTATATTTAGTTTCTGCTATTTTTAGTTTTGACTTTATCGGGCTGAAAACCGGTTTTTATTATACAGGCTTTCTTAAAATGAATCAAAGCTTACATGAATAAGCTAATAAAAAACACAATCCGCCGCGGCATACTCTCAGTTCTACTGCCCTTAATGATTGCCGGTGCATCCAATGCACAGCAAAGAAACGTTATTGCCCTCGAGTACAAAGAATCACGGCTCCCATTTGGATTAAAGGAAAAAGTAGTTGCACAGCAGCCGTCGGTTGCGCTTGTCCTTAGCGGCGGCGGAGCGCGCGGCCTTGCACAGATTGGAGTTCTGCGCGCCCTTTCGGAGCACGATATACCTGTAAGCCTGATTGTAGGCACCAGTATGGGAAGTATAATTGGAGGGCTGTATTCAGCCGGCTACACCGTGCACGAGCTCGACTCCATTGTTCATGCAATGCCGTGGAACGACCTTATGTCCTCCACTGAAGAGACCAACAGAAAGGACCTGTTTGTCGACCAGAAAATAACCGAGGACAAAGCCCTCGTGGCCTTCAGGCTGGAAGGACTGCACCTGGTACTGCCGACTTCAATTACAACAGGGCAGCGTCTTTCAAACTATCTGAATCTTCTGGCCCTAAATGCGCCCATACATGTAAATTCAGGCTTCGATGAACTTAAATATAACTTCAGGGCTGTCTGTACAGACCTGGTTACAGGAAACCTCGTTGTACTGAACCAGGGATCCTTAAGTCAGGCCATGCGTGCAAGTTCCAGTGTTTCACTTCTGGTTTCCCCCGTAAGGATAGATTCCCTTTTACTCGTAGACGGAGGCCTTGTAGCCAACATACCGGTTCAGCTTGCAAAAGAGTACGGCAGCGACCTGACAATTGCATTTAATACCACCAGTCCGTTAAATACCGCAAAGGAGCTGGATTATCCCTGGAATGTTGCAGACCAGCTGGTCAGCATCCCGATGCGCCTTCTTACAGAGCAGCAGCTGAAGGCAGCAGACGTTGTTGTATCTCCCAAAATAGGAAACAAAAAGAATACCGATTTTACGGGAATCGATTCAATTATATATAAGGGCTACGCTTCCACGCTGCCTTTAATCGGCAAGATAGAAGACAAGATAAATAATCTGTACAGGACCAGGCTGAAGGAAAAGGAATTTTACATAAAGAATGTTGAATACAACGAAAACACGCCCCAGGTACAGAGGGCTTTTTTGTACAAATATTCAAGAAAAGATTCCGTCAGCAGCTATGAAATCTTAAGCGACATGGCCTCGGTTTACAGCTCGGGCGACTACGACAGCCTTTCTGTTGCGATCAGCCGGGATGAAAACAGCACACACCTGAATTTTAACTTTAAGAAGAACGCTTCCATAAACAGCGTAAAAGTTGAGGGCGTTACGCTCTTCAGGCAGTCGCTCGTCGACAGCCTTTTTGATGAAATAACCGGCGTGCCATATAATGTACACAAGGTGCTGGAGAAGCTTATAAGTGTAATGAAGCTTTACAGAAATTCCGGCTACTCGCTTGCTGAAATTGAAAATGTCTCATTTGAAGCTGAAACCGGAAATCTGGATGTAAAGATATCCGAGGGCACTATATCCAGAATTGTCATTGAGGGGAATAAAAAAACAAGAGACGACATTATCAGAAGGGAATTTCCTTTAGGGGAAGGCGATTACTTCCTTTCAGGTAAAATTGAACAGGGGCTTGCAAACCTGCGAGGGACAAATCTCTTCAGCGATGTTACATTAACTACCGTAAAGAATACGAAAGAGAATGTCCTTTATCTGAAAGTAGTTGAAAAGCCCTCAAGCCTTATGCGCTTCGGACTCAGAATTGATAATGAGAACCTGACACAGTTAAGTCTGGATATACGAGACGAAAATATAGTGGGATCGGGCACTGAGCTTGGACTTATAATTTCGGGCGGCCTCAGAAACAGGTCCTATATTCTTGAGCACAGGGCAAACAGAATTTTCAACACTTATCTCACCTATAAGGTACGTGCATTCTACGAATTTAACGATATCTATACCTACAGGGCGGATGATATCCATTCAGGAAGGTACTTCTCACGTTCAACTGACGGTGAATACAGGCAGATCAGTCAGGGCTTCTCGCTCGGTCTGGGCATGCAGGTGAAAAAGTTCGGTAATCTCATTGTGCAGGAAAAATATCAGAGCATTGAAATAAAGAACAAGAAGGATTATAAAGGGGATACCTATAAAGCCAATGTTTCCTCGGTTGAGGCATCTTCGACCATTGATTCACAGGACAAGTATCCCTTCCCAAATTATGGATTTCTTATAAAAGCATCTTATGAGACTGCACAGAAGATATTTTTGAGCGATCTTGGATATTCCAAGTTTTACTTTGATTACACGAGTTATTTCACCACCTATAACCAGGTACACACCATCATTCCGCATTTTGCTCTCGGCTTTGCAGATGAAACACTCCCCTTAAGCCAGCAGTTTTCTCTCGGCGGACAGAATTCATTTTTCGGCCTGAGGGACAACGAATTCCGCGGCAGGCAGCTCATACTGGCCTCCATTCAATACAGGGCAAAACTTCCCTTCAAACTGTTCTTTGACACTTACCTGAAGGTGAGGTACGATATGGGAAGCGTATGGCAGTCGAAGGAACAGATAAGATTTGTGGATTTTATGCATGGGACCGGGACCTCCTTATCTTTGGATACTCCTCTTGGGCCTGCGGATTTCTCCGTTGGAAGAAGCTTTCTTTTTGAGAAGAATCTGCCCGAAAATCCTTTCAGGCTAGGGCCGGTATTCTTCTATTTTACGATAGGATATTACTACTGATTTAAGTTCCGCTTCTGGCATACTTAGCCGCCATTGCAAGATACTTCTGTTTCATAACTTTATCCTGCAGAACGTCGTACAGTTCTGCAATAGACTTACAGAGCTTGCTTTTATGCTGCACGTCCTGAAGTCCGCTTTCCAGTAATTCAAGCAGTACTTTCCTGGGGGGGAAATCCAGATCAGGGTTATACATTTTAGCCAGGGAAATGTATGGCTGGTGGTCTGCGCGGTTGAATTCCGTGGCTTTTCTGTAATATTCAAATGCTGACTCCAGGTATTCTTCGGAATGCATGCTTTCCAGAATATTAGCCGCCCACATATAAATATCGTAACGTATATCCTTGTATTCGCGGCAGAGCTTTTCAGTATACATTTTTATTTCATCGGGACTCAGAATAATATTACTGAGCAGAATTTTATAAAGGTCCACATCCTTCAGCTTATGTTTAAGCGCCTTTTGAAACGAATCAAACAGTTCGCCAGACGAAGTGGCTTCCCTGAAGATCCTTTCCAGATCCAGCTTTAACTTTGACTCCATATATTTCCCGGATACTAATATATACGCATATAGTTATGTTGCGACTCTGAGTACTGGCTTCAACTCAAATAAACAGGACTTTACTCAAGTTTTCAATATAAAAATTCCGGCAGACTAAGGGAAACAAAAATTTACGCCTCTTTATTTTGCACACTCGAAATAAACTCCCAGTCGGCCGTAGGTTTTCCAATCCAGAGCCATCCTATATAATCTACAAGAGGGGGATCTCCTCCAAGTTCCCGCACGCGTGAAGTTATCTGTCCGCGGTGGTGTGAGCTGTGAAGGGCCACCTGGAAGATGCTTTCCTGCAGATTAACTTCTCCGGCCCGCCGGCCCAGTTTTTCTTCAATCAGATAAGTCCAGGGTATACTCAGAACCCTTTGCAAATCTTTTTCCCCGGCTTCACTTAAAAAACTTTCGGCATCATTATGAAAGCCGAGGCCCCATTTGGCAATTGAAATTAAATCAGTAAATGAAGTGGGTTCGGGAATTTCCAGCGGTTTATCTTCCCAGATGGAAAGAAAGGCGTGCTGTGTTGCGTGCATATGGTAAAGTATACGGCTGATCTTATCATCCTCTTCGGACAGAGGAGTTTTAAGTACCGACTGCCAGACAAGTGCATCTGCCCAGCTCATCTGCCGGAAAATATCAGAAAGATAATTGTTCAAGTCCATACTTCCTCCTGTGAAAGCAGATTTAATTCTGACGGATTTTTTTCAAAGCTGACCAATTAAATACTTTCATATAAAATATAAGACAAATTTTCCCGTAATGTATAATAATAAATTTAACACAACGGGCCGATTTGTTTTATTTTTATCGTCTAAAATTGTAAGTTTTCCAGGGTTATATTTAAGTCTTAATAAATTTTGATCCCCCAACGAAGGAATATTAATGAAAGCGCTTTTTCTTTTACTCGCGGTTTGTACTGTTTTTACGCTTAAGGCTCAGGCCCAGAATAAAGATATTCAGGTGGTGCCGTACCCAAGAATCGTAAATAAGCAGGCGGGAGCGTTCAGGGTATCTCCCAAAACAAAGATAGTGATCTCAGGCCTTAACACCTCAAAAAACCGGTTTGCAGCAGAAATCCTGAAACAGGCTCTTGCCTTAAATAAAGTGGAAGCCATAATTTCAGAAGGGCAGCCCGAGAAAGGGAGCATCGTGCTCCTGGAGTATGCTCCCGGGAGCAGGCTTGTTTCAAAGTCCCCGGCTGAGCTTAGTGAAGAAGGCTACTCTCTCCTTGTCTCCAAAGACGGCGTTTCCATTCAAAGCACCACTGAAAAAGGGATTTTTTACGGCGTAATGACCTTAAATCAGATGCTGGAGAAATCAAAGGACAATTCACTTTCTGCGCTTGAAATCGTGGACTGGCCAGACATGAAGATGCGCGGCATTTCAGACGACATAAGCCGCGGGCAGGTTCCGAATCTGGATGAGTTTAAAAGGATTATCCGGTTTTTAGCACGCTATAAAATGAACGTTTATATGCCCTATATTGAAGACGTGCTCCGCTTTGATCAGTACCCCACAATAGGGCAGAACAGGGGAGCACTGACAAAAGACGAGGTAAAGGAACTGGTGGCATACGCTAAAAACTACTTTATTGACGTAATTCCGGCATTTCAGACGCTCGGGCACTACGAAAACCTGCTTTCGCAGGAAGAATTCCTGAAGTATGCCGAGTTCCCGGGAGCAGCATCGCTGAATGTTTCAAGCGATTCGACGTACATTTTCCTTAATAACCTCCTTAAAGAAGTTACATCCTTATTCCCGTCCGAATACTTCAACATGGGAGCAGACGAAACCTACGACGTAGGCCTGAATAAAAGCCGCCATCTGGTGGAAGAATCTTCAATTGCACAGGTTCACCTGAAGCATTACCTGAAAGTTTACGACATG
>JBLNAZ010000031.1:0-4815 GCA_050259615.1 Syntrophomonadaceae bacterium
ACTGTCCGTATTCAAGCGCATAATATGTTTCAAAGAAATTAGTACCTGAAAGGTTGCGGTAATCCTTATAGTAGCAGGTAGTATTAAGTATAAGGTTGGCTGCCACCTGCTGCTGAAGTCCTATTTCGAAAACCGTGGTGCGCTGCGCTTCAAGGTCGGCATTGCCAATAAAGCTCTGGAATCTTGCGCCTTCAACTTCAAACTCGGGGTTTTCATAGAGCCTGTCTGTTTCCGGTATCTGGAAAAACTGTCCGTATGAAACGTGCAGATTGCCTTTGTCGGAGATCGGGAAAGCGAGGCCTAAGCGCGGCGAAACCTGTGTTTTAGCCTTGGCATCCCTGTAAGCAGCTGCAGGATCGAGGCCGAGGTTGTTATGAGGATCAGTCATATCAACAGGGACTTTGCTTTTGGAATTATAATAATCAAATCTTAAGCCCACGTTTACTATAAAATCTTCCACTTCAATTTTATCCTGGAGGTAGGCGGCCATTTCCACGGGTTTTCTGAAGTAATAGTTGTGCGATCCGGCAGTTACGTCATCAATTTTCAGCTGCCAGTTTGTATTAGCGTCGCGGCGCACTGCAAAATTTTCATTTTCCAGCTGATACTGTCTGTATTCCACGCCGGCCTTAAAGAGATTATAGCGGTCGACCTGGCCTGTAATTTCGTATTTGATAGCCTTTGTATCGTTATGTCTGTAGAGGAAATTAGGATCAATTCCGCCGACCTTAAATATATTTTCAGGCATTGTGCGTGAAGGCTGAATGCCGGCAACGAAAACGGAGTCGAAAGGATTCTCATTTGCATAAATTTTCAGCTGAGTAGTATAATAAGAGAGCTGCAGCTGGTGGAAGAAATTCTGGCTTAATGTATGAGTAATAGTAAAAAGATTATTTGTGCTGTTGAGATGATTTGAGCTCAGAAAATCGGGATTATACATATTCGGATGTGATGCGCCGCTGTACGGTCTGTAGTTAGAGTTATCGCCAATAAGCAGATAACTTAACTTAAGATTTTCAACGGGGCTGTAAGTAAATTTGGCCTGATAAGAGACAGCCTTTGCCGGGCTTAGAGGAACCATTGTGCTGTCGCCGGTTGACTGCACCATATATTTTGAAGGATCCTGGCCCTGGAAGTAAACCGTATCGCCGGGCGAGTGGATACGCTGTCCGTAGAGCCATCCTTCCTCGCTGCGGTATCTGCCTGAGACGAAATAGTGGACTTTATTGCTCAGGAAAGGCACCGGTCCGCTAAGAGAACCTTCCACATATTGCTGGGTAAGGGGATTAATCTTTTTGATATTAAGGAACAAATCCGAGTGTGTAGTCACAAAGTCGCCGCCGTAAGCTGAAAAAGCAGCGGTTGTTTTGTCGCCGCCTTCTTTGGTCATAATATTAACGATACCGGACATAGCCTGGCCGTACTCTGCGTTGAAAGTTCCGCTAATGACCTGGAGTTCCTGAATATTGTCGTTCTGGACGTCAACGGCAAGACCACCCGAGAAGGGGTTAGAAACTGCCATTCCATCTATATAATATTTAATTTCAGATGAACGCCCGCCCCTCATGTGCATGCTTCCATTGGCGTCTTTTGTTATACCTGCCTGAAGTGAAAGAATATCGCCGATATTTTCCACTGGAAGGGTTTTAATCTGTTCAGACCCGACCACGGACTGCGAGGAAGTAAGGTCGTGTATTATATTTTCTTTCTGTGCAATGATTTCAACGGTATTTGTACTAACGAGAGACGACTTCATATTGAAATCCAGGCGCGTGGTTCTGTCGGCGCTTACAGATATATTTCTTTGAATTGTAGTATTATACCCGATAAAAGAAGCCTTTACTTCCCAGGTACCCGGCAGGACATTAATAATGGAGTAATAACCTTCGGCATCGGAAACTGCTCCCAGAGTAGTACCTGCTACAACTATTGTAGCACCGATTAAAGGTTCACCGGTATCAGCGTCTTTCAGTCTGCCCGATATCTTGCCGGTAGTACCGGCCTGAAGTGCAGTGTTAAATAATAGAATAGCAAATAGCCAAAGGACTATTGTCTTTTTCATGGAAAGGTGCCTCAAATTTGTTTAAAACTTTAACTGTGCCGATCTATTCAATTTATTTTTTCAGCCTGATAGGAAAGAGGAAATAACAAGAATCACTTAAAGTTCGGTCTTGAGACATTCAGCGCGGGCTAAGCTTTTTTACATAATCAATGTATATATACAGTTGCTTCAAAATGCTGTCGGAAATATATAATGGCAGATTTTTAAAAGCAAATACTTTTTAAAAATAATTCAGATTAATAAAACCGGACAAAAAATACCTGATTTATCACAATAAGTTTGTTCGAAAATGCTTAATATTCGCAACTGTATATATACAGACTATTTTTCAACAAATGTAATATTTCACAAAAAAAAACTGAATACGCATGCTGTTTTCCGAATTCCCTTCAGCCGGCCATTCCGTAAATTTCAAATAAATGTCCGGGCTTATTTTTCTAAATTCCAGTTGCATGTTTTATTAATATAAACTATCTTGCTCCTGAATCTTTATTCACGGCTTTTTATGCCGGGAATTTCTGCTTTAGGGGGAAACTTTTCAGGCCGGCTTTCTTATTAGTCTGCCTGACAGATGGAATTTTTTAAGAGCAGTAACTATGCTTCTGCATAGTGCTTATAATACTGCGCCGGTTCAGCAGTTAATTTTCGATAAAAAGATCCGTTTTATTTATTTTCATTAAGCTGTTCCTTGCAAATTAATTAACTTTCTAACAATTATTTTCGGGAAGATTTTATGAAAAAATTACTACCCCTGTTTTTCTTTCTTTTTGTTCTGTCTGCAGGCTCTTCATACAGTCAGATAACAAACTTAAAAGTCCTGGGCGGCACCTCAAGCTTTAGCGTAAATTCGGGCGACAATTTCGGCTGGAGCTTCAATGTGCCTAACGCAGGCGATACCACACTTGCACAGATCTGGATTGATGCAGATCAGAACGGCGTCCTTGACCGTACAAAAGATGTTTTGTGGACATTCTTTAACCATATTGACGGCGATCCGCGCGGACAGGGCGGCCCGTCTGATGCGGACGGCGCGGCAAATAAGTCTGTGACATTTGAAGGTCCCCTTGGACTTGCACCGGCTCATTACATACTGCTTTTCAGGAATCACGGGCACTATGCAACTTTTGCAGGGGTTGTCAATCATATGACTTCACCTGCATACACAATTTCGGGAACAGTTACAGTACCTGCCGGCATGAGCAAAAAAAATATCGTTCTTTCACTTGAAGCTGATGGCGAAGGCGGCCCGGGAGCTTTCTGGGATGCAGTTACCGATGAAAACGGAAACTATACAATTGAGATGGGCGCAGATACAGCCGGTAATCCCTGGGCGGTAAGAGTAAATAACTCTTTCATCATGGGCTCTGCGGTTCTAAATCCGACGTCTAAAGAACTGACTATTTCACCAAAACAGACCTCATACACAGGCAACAACTTTACCTTTACAGCTCCAGGCGCATCAATTTCAGGAAAGCTTAAGGATGAAAGCGGCAACCCGGTTCTCGGAGGCGAAGTGAGTATTGCTGTTGGTCAGGGTGCTTTTTACCGTTATACACCTACAGATACAGCCGGAGTTTTCCACATTGGACTTCTGCCGAATGAACTTCCGCAGACGCAAGTAATTCTTGAATCGCATTCACGCGATGATAATAATGCCTTAAACGCTTACGTTTCAGTGGGCTCCGTCTCTGCCGGAAACAATCTTACGCGCGACCTGGTAATTTATAAGCCCAATTCCACAATAATAGGTAAAGTTACAATTGACGGGCATGCACCGGGCTTCATGGTACAGCTCTCCTGCCTGAATTCCGATTCAACCTTTATGAATCTGTGGACAGATGGGAATGGGGACTTTACAGCAAATGTAACCAATAAGATTTACGATTACATGATCTACCCGGTAATCGACTATATGCACGGGGGTCCTACTTATAACTTTGTACCGTTGACAGCTCATCCGGGACAGTCAGGCCTGGTTCTGAATCTTTCAACGACTGTTGATGTAAAGAAGGGAACGTCAACTGCACCTGCTGAATTCAGCCTGTCGCAGAATTATCCGAATCCATTCAATCCCGCAACAACGATCAACTACTCGGTTGCAAAGGAAGGATTTGTAAGCCTTACGGTTTATAATTTAACAGGAAGCAAAGTTGCAACACTAGTAAGCGAGAACAAGACTGCAGGCAGTTATACAGCGCACTTCGACGGCAGCAGTCTTTCCAGCGGAATTTACATGTACAAGCTGGAATCGGGCGGCTCCACGGCATATAAGAAGTTAATACTGATGAAGTAATATTATTTATATAATATAAAGATAGGAAAGCCCCGGGTTTTGAAAAATCCGGGGCTTTTTTATTATGCGGCATCAGGATGTACAGCAGTTTACCGGGAGTTCCCGCATCACCTAGCGGGTTTGCGCGTCAACCTAATTAAAATTTCCTTGTTTTAAGCCGCAGTCAGCGGCTTAGTGTTGATAGCCCTGGGTGATGGAGTCCACCACGGTGGGCGACGGAACCCCGGGTAAAGGAAATCCCAAAAAATCCCGGAGGCGCCGCGGCAGCCGCGCCATGTTTTTGGAATGCGGTGAATTTATTAGGGAAATCCCAATACACGACAAATGTTGTTTAAATTCATTGAAATCATCCGTTACGGAATCTGAACATGTCGCCCCTCATCGGGGCTCTGGGATGGGTTGGGATCTGGTACCCGGGGGTTCCCGCATCCCTTCGGGATTTGGTCACCCCGGGCTATAG
>JBLNAZ010000032.1:0-5144 GCA_050259615.1 Syntrophomonadaceae bacterium
GGGGCTTTCTGACATGTCTTAATGACATCATCATTCCCCACCTTAAAGCTGTATTTTCACTTAATTACACTGAAGCAATGCTTATACAGTTCTGCTTCTTCGGAGCATATTTTCTTGTATCACTGCCTTCAGGAATAATGGTCGAGAAGATCGGGTATAAAAAAGGCATTATCATAGGTTTAATTACTGCAGGTATCGGGTGCTTATTATTTTACCCTGCTGCCGGCATGAGGTCTTATCCGATGTTTCTTCTGGCCCTTTTCATTCTGGCTGCCGGAATAACACTTCTTCAGGTTGCCGCAAATCCTTATGTTGCAATACTTGGAAAGCCTGAGACCGCAGCAAGCCGTCTAAACCTGACGCAGGCCTTTAACTCACTGGGCACTACAATAGCACCTTACTTCGGTTCACTTTTAATACTTTCAGTTGCAGTTAAGAGCGCTGCCGAAATGAGCACATTAAGCCCCGGTGATCTTTCAGCTTATCAGGCAACTGAAGCTGCTGCCGTTCAGGTTCCTTATCTAGGTCTTGCCGCCGCATTATTTGTTATTGCCGGCGTATTTGCAATGTTCAAACTCCCCGCAATTGAAGCTTCCGATGCAGGTTCAAGCAACGGCGGCGGTGAGAGCTTCGACACCCATCACGAAAGTGCATGGGGCTACAGGCACCTGGTTTTAGGCGCAATTGGAATTTTTGTTTATGTGGGCGCTGAAGTTTCAATAGGAAGCTTTCTGGTAAACTACCTCGGACAGCCTTTTATAGCAGGACTTCCGGAAGCACAGGCAGGAAAGTTTGTTTCATTCTACTGGGGCGGCGCAATGGTTGGACGCTTTATAGGTTCAGCCGTACAGAGAAAGATTAAACCCGGAGTAGTGCTTGCATTCAACGCTTTTATTGCCTCGGCTCTGGTTATTATGACCATGATAACTTCAGGACACGTTGCAATGTGGTCAATTCTTTTAATCGGGCTTTTCAATTCCATCATGTTCCCGACAATCTTTACACTTGCAATTGACGGTCTTGGAAAACATACCGGTCAGGCTTCAGGCATTCTCTGCATGGCCATTGTGGGCGGCGCACTGATTCCACTGCTTCAGGGTTTCTTTGCAGATAACATCGGCATTCATCATGCTTTCATACTGCCTGCAATATGCTACCTTTTCATAGCTTACTATGGACTGAAAGGCCATGTTCCAGCCCACTTAAAAGCTTCAAGGGCATAAACAGATGGCAAAAGTTGATGTAACTCTTGGAATTGATATTGGCGGAACCAACACGGTTTTCGGATTTGTGGACAAGGAAGGCAACTGCCTTTTAGAATCCTCAATTCCTACGCGCTCAAATGAAGCCGCTGAAAAGCTTTTCGGGCGGCTTCATCCGGCAATTAATGAATCTTTTGCAAAAATTTCCGGAAGTTCTAATTTTATAGGCATAGGCATCGGCGCTCCAAACGCCAACTATTATAAAGGCACGGTTGAACAGCCCCCTAATCTTAACTGGGGAACTGTAAACGTCCTGGAAATGGTAAAGCAATATTTTGACATTCCCGCAGCCATTACAAATGACGCCAATGCCGCGGCAATAGGCGAAATGCAGTTCGGTGCTGCCAAAGGCATGAAGGACTTTATTGTAATTACTCTCGGCACAGGTCTTGGCAGCGGAATAGTTGTAAACGGAAGTCTGGTCTATGGACACGACGGTTTTGCAGGCGAAATAGGCCACACGATTTATGATCCCAACGGGCGCCTTTGCGGCTGCGGCAGGCAGGGCTGTCTTGAGACATATGCCTCTGCAAGCGGAATCCGCAGGACTGTTTATGAGCTCATCTGCGATACGACGCTTGAAAGCGAGCTCCGCGGCATTAGCTTTAACGACCTCACATCCAAACTGATCTTTGACGCCGCTAAAAAGGGCGACAAGCTTGCGCTTGAAGCCTTTGAATTTACAGGAAAAGTTCTCGGCATAAAACTCGCCGATGCAGTAGTTCATACAAGTCCCGAAGCCATAATTCTCTTCGGGGGTCTTGCTGCTTCAGGCGATCTCATATTTGAACCTACAAAGCGCTACATGGAAAAGTATATGCTTAACATCTTCAGGAATAAGGTTAAGCTTCTGCCTTCTGCTCTTACCAAAGGCAACACTGCTGTTTTAGGAGCGAGTGCTTTAATATGGAATGAACTTGAGAAAACAGTAAATATCTAAGGTTAATTTAAGGAACACGCCTCTTCAGGCGTGTTCTTTCTTTTTTAGGAAACATCACATACAAATTTGCCCGGGGAACAAAATCCTCTGTGGCACGAGCTTAATCTATCATGAATAATTTTCTTTTATTGTCTTTCTTGTCTATCGGTTTATTAAATGTTTCGTGCAAAAAAGATGAGCAGAACCCGATGCAGCCGGAAATAATATCTGTTGACCAGAAAGTTGAAAGCCTTTTAAGCCAGATGACGCTGGAAGAAAAAATCGGCCAGATGACACAGGCCGAAAGGGCTTCCATAAAGCCTGAAGAGGTGCGCGACTTTTTTATAGGCTCAGTCTTAAGCGGAGGCGGAAGTGCCCCGCAGGACAACTCGCCTTCGGGATGGGCAAACATGTACGACGGCTTTCAGACCTACGCACTTAAGACACGCCTTAAAATACCCGTTATATACGGAATTGACGCCGTCCATGGAAATAACAATGTTAAAGGAGCCGTAATATTTCCTCATAACATCGGTCTCGGCTGTACACGCAACGCTGCTCTGGTTGAAAAAGCAGCCAGGGTTACCGCCGAGGAGGTTGCAGCAACAGGCATTGACTGGACTTTTGCCCCGTGCATTGCAGTAGTAAGAAACGAAAGGTGGGGGCGCACGTACGAAGGTTTCGGCGAGACACCGGAGCTATCAGGCATGATGTCGGAGGCCGCGGTAAAAGGATTCCAGGGCAGCAGCTACGACAGCCCTTCATCCATACTTGCCTGCGCAAAACACTTTGTTGGCGACGGAGGCACAGCCGACGGACATGATCAGGGAAATACTGTTTTAGATGAAGCAGCTTTAAGGGCCATACACCTTCCCGGCTACATTGCGGCCATAAAGGCCGGCGTGGGCTCCATAATGGTTTCATTCAGCAGCTTTAACGGACAGAAGATGCACTCACACAAGTACCTTCTTACAGACGTTCTGAAAAACGAGCTCGGTTTTAAGGGTTTCCTCGTTTCCGACTGGTTAGCAATTGAACAGCTTCCGGGCGACTACAAAACACAGGTAGCGACTGCCATTAACTCTGGACTTGATATGGCAATGGAGCCTGGCAGCTGGAAACAGTTTATTTCTGCGATGAAGGAACTGGTTAATGAGGGCAGAATTCCAATGGCCAGGATTGATGACGCAGTAAAACGCATCTTAAGGGTGAAATTTGAAATGCACCTGTTTGACAACCCTTATTCAGACAGGAGCCTGCTTCCACTACTTGGTTCCAGTTCCCACAGGGAAGTGGCCCGCCAGTGTGTAAGAGAATCAATGGTGCTGCTGAAAAACTTAAACAGCACGCTTCCGCTGTCCAAAAATGCAAAGAATATCATTGTTGCGGGGAAAAATGCAGACAATATGGGCAACCAGTGCGGCGGCTGGACAATAAGCTGGCAGGGACAGAGCGGAAACATCACCGAAGGCACAACAATTCTTCAGGCAATTAAGAATACCGTTTCAAATACAGCCAGTGTTACTTACTCTGCCGACGGATCAGGCGCCGCGGGCGCTGACTATGCAATTGCTGTAATTGGAGAAACTCCCTATGCAGAAGGCGTAGGCGACCGCACCGACCTCAGGCTTTCAGCTGAAGATGTTAGAGTAATAACAAACCTGAAAAATGCCGGCATCCCTGTTGTTACAGTCCTTGTCTCAGGCCGGCCGATGATTTTAAGCGATATTATAAATAAGACGGATGCCCTTGTGGCAGCCTGGCTGCCGGGGACTGAGGGTGAGGGTGTGGCAGACATTCTTTTCGGCGACTTTAAGCCCACAGGCAAGCTTTCGCACAGCTGGCCGCAGACAATGACACAGATTCCGATTAATGCGGGCGACAAAACCTATGAGCCTTTATTCGAATACGGCTTTGGTCTTTCTTACTGAAAAAAAATAGTTTCTAATAAAAATAGTTCTAACAATTGAATCATTAACTTATATAATTATCCATTCTAATTGAGGTACTGATGAAAAAATCAAAAGCAATAATAATGCTTACAATTCCATTACTTGCTTTCTTTCTGTTTACTGCCGGAACTCCAAAGGTAAAGCAGAAAACAGAAAAGAAAGTGGATTCTTTGCTCTCTATAATGACTTTAGATGAAAAGATCGGGCAGATGACACAGGTTGACATGGACGCTCTTGACAATCTGGAAGACATCAAGACACTTGCCCTCGGCTCAATGTTAAGCGGCGGAAACTCAGAACCAAAAGATATTTCACCCGAAGGCTGGGCCGGTGTTTATGACAAATACCAGTCCTATGCAATGCAGAGCCGCCTTAAGATACCCCTTATTTACGGTATCGACGGCGTTCACGGCCACAACAACGTTACCGGTGCCGTTATATTCCCTCACAATATAGGTCTTGGTGCTACAAACAACCCTGCGCTGGTTGAAAAAGCTTCTCATGTTATAGCTGAAGAGATTGCAGGAACAGGCATCGACTGGACATTTGCTCCATGTATTGCTGTTCCAAGAAACGAAAAATGGGGACGCACATACGAAGGCTTCGGCGAGACTCCTGAAATTACAAAGACCATGTCTAAAGCTGCAGTTCTGGGCTTCCAGGGCAAAAAGCTCTCAGACGGCACTTCAATACTTGCCTGTGCAAAGCACTTTGCAGGCGACGGCGGAACAACCAACGGTAAGGATCAGGGAAATACACAGTGCGACGAAAAAACTTTCCGCAAGCTCTTCCTTCCAGGCTACGTTGAAGCCATAAAGGCCGGCGTAGGTTCAATCATGGTTTCCTACAGCAGCTTTAACGGGACCAAGATGCACGGAAACAAGTACCTCCTTACAGACGTTCTGAAAAAAGAGCTGGGCTTTAAGGGTTTCCTCGTTTCAGACTGGGCAGCTATTGACCAGATTACACCCGACTTCAAGAAAGACGTTGAACTTTCAATCAATGCCGGAC
>JBLNAZ010000033.1:0-8611 GCA_050259615.1 Syntrophomonadaceae bacterium
TTCATGTACAGCACCTCATTAATCTGCCAGTTGTTTTTGGGATAGCGGGATATTCTTAGCTTGCCGGCGTTATGAAGTTTCTCAAGAAAATAGTCAATCATCAGCTTCGGCTGCTTGAGAGCCCTGGCGATATTGGCGGAATAAAGGTCCTCGATGGCGCCTTCGTCCATTTTATGCTTTATCATATCCAGCAGGCCTTTCAGCACGTCAATATAATTCTTATAGTACTTGCGCAGGTAAATCGTGAATCCTTTGGAAGTAATACCGTAGACGTATACCGGGCGGGCCGATTCCATATAAAACAGCCGGAAGATATTTCCGTTCTCATGCAGTCTTTCCAGGGCGTCAATAATTTCCCTGTCGTCAATTAAATAACAATCCAGTTCCTTGCGTATATACGAAAGACTTATAACGGGGTAATCCTTGAGTAGTGCATGACTGTAAGAAATATTAAACAGGAGGTCCACAATGCCCGACATTTCAGGTTCATTCTTAGACTTGCCGGTTCTGTTCCGTGGCTGATCGACTTTTGAGCGGAAAGAATTAGGCGTTAAGTCCATAAATATGCCCTCGTTTTGGTTGAAGAATTCTGCTTCTTTTTCGGTGTGACTTGCAGCCGGCAGGGGAGAGACGGACGTGCCCTTTTCGAATGTCCATTTCTCCCTTTCTCCCTCCTTCTAAGGACTATCGGAGCCGGCGCTCCAACGTCCCGTAATGTCTGTCCTTACTTTAATAAAGAGATTATAATGCCCTTTGTCAAGTTTAATTGGCCCCGGCATTCCATTCATGCCAGAAGTTGTGACGCACACCGCAGGCGGGGAAAATAAAGTTGAATTATTGTGATTTGTGTTATCAGGCAGGAATTTTATTGCAATATACTCGGCGTATTCTTAGTTTTCACCTGCTAATTTAAAAGTAGAAACCTTTATTTCCATATAAATTACATTCTTAAACAGGGAGTACTTTTAATGAAAACTATCACTGCTTCACTGATCCTTTTAGTTATTGGACTAACCTCCTTAAGCCTGGCGCAGGATTATAACATCACAAAAGATCTTTACAGAATCTCCGGCTCGGTTGGAATGAGTTACAACAGCCAGAAATATGAAAGCCAGAACTCCACCATGACGGATTTCTTTTTTGCTCCGGGGGTTTCGTACCTTGTAACCGATAACGTAGAACTTGGAATCAGCATCGGCTATGATTATTCAGAACAAAAAACCAAATTCAGTGATTGGCCATCAGAATATAAAAATATTTATTCTTCTATTTCAATCGGTTCCGGCGTCCGATACTATTTTACAAATAGAGGGATCATCCCTTTCGCCGGTGCATCTTTTTCATATAATGCATATGGCTTGCATGGAAGTTCGCAAAATGAATTAAGCAGTCTTTCTTTAGCCTGCGGAATAAGTTATTTTCTTTCAAGCAGTATTGCCCTGGAACCCTCATTTACCTACAGATATTCATTTGGTACAAATGATGTTACATCAAACCAGATAATAATAGGCGCAGGAATTAATTATTTTATACGGAAATAAATTTGTCGCCGGGGCCGCCTGAGAACAAACAGGCAGCCCTGAAATTTCATGACATTTTGAAGTGTTTTGAAATGATTTTTGCTGATTTCCCGGCATGAGATGGAAGCCGGGCTCTTATAATGATTGCCGGGTTAAAGTAAAATATTGCTTGACATCAAAAAACTAAACTATTATTTTACTTACTGAAGCTGCTGTTACTGAAAATAAAAGTATTCTTTTTGTAATTGTCAAGGACCCGTAAATGCTTTTTTTACTTTATCTAACATAAGGGGAAGCAATATGAAAAAAGAAGAAGTGCTAAAGTTCCTGCACCGTAAAAATTTTACAAAAATGTTTCTGGCCCATGAACTGGGAATGACCAGACAGGGACTTGAGTATCACCTCAAAGGTGACGGCAACGTCAAGCAGTTTATTGCCGATAAAATCCGTGAACTTACCGGATATGACAGCGACTGGGAAGATGAAGAAGAAGCAATGAGAGCTAAAGGTCATTTTTACCCCCTGCTTGACACGGTTAAAATGGAAGCTTCCAATATTCAGTACCTCATTACACACACGGCTCACAACCAGTTTTTCCAGCATGGCAGAAAAGAGCAATGTTTCTGTATTGTTGCCTCGGGCGATTCGATGCAGGGGCAGAGTGCACGTTCCATTGCGGATGGCGACGTACTTTTTGTAGATATGGAACAACAGCTGATGAATGGCGATACAGCATTTGTTATGTTAAAAAACGGCAGGAAATTCGTCCGTATTTACATGGCTAACGACGGCGAGTTTACATTCAAGCCTTTAAATCCTGGTTACCCCGATATTACTATTAAGAAAGAAGAAGTAGAATTTGTCTACAGGATTCTTTTAGCCCGCAGCAAGGACCGGGAACTTTAGGTCCAAAGTTCAAGGTTTCGCTGCAGCAGAATCGAGGTTTGGATTACGAAATTTATACCTGCCCGCCGGCTATAAGCGGGCAGGCATAGGCATGCAATCGTGCAGGGCAAATATTATTTTACCAGCGATCCTGACTGGCCGGGGGCAGATATATAATTAGCATAAATAATTCATTTAGGAGTACCTGGCTTCAAATAAACCAAGGGGCTTTTTATGAGTAAATACTTATTGCTTCTGATCTTCTTTGTTTCTTCTTCCTTTGTTTTCTCTCAAAACAGCAAAATAGCTGATAGAGGCTCGAGAGGCATGGAATTTGTTTATGATATGAAATATAAAGAAGCCAACGCTCTCTTTGATGAAATTATTAAACTGGAACCCAAAAACCCGTATGGATATTTTCTTAAATCGGTATGCTATTTCTGGATGTTTCAAAACAGCCCCGCGGATTATAATATCGGTGAAAAGTACAAGGATATAACTTTTAAGGCAATAGATGCAGCTGAAGAAGTACTTGATAAAAATGAAAACAATATTGATGCAATGTTTTATCTAGGAGGAGCATACGGTAATCTGGGGCGTTACTATGCAATGAATAAAAGCTGGATTAAAG
Organism: Syntrophomonadaceae bacterium; assembly: GCA_050259615.1. GTDB lineage: Bacteria > Bacteroidota > Ignavibacteria > Ignavibacteriales > SURF-24 > JAAXKN01. Next base: position 3,037 of record JBLNAZ010000033.1, read on the forward strand.
GCTACTGGTATGGTAAAAAAGGAAAAAATTATTTGCTGGATGTTGTAGAAAAAGATCCCAATTACTACGACGCCTACCTGGGTCTTGGCATTTATCATTATTACGCTGACGTGCTGCCTAAAATTATCAAAACTTTTTCTTTTATCCTTGGTATAAAGGGAGACAGGGAGTTAGGGCTCAGGGAGCTCCATCTGGCAATATCCAAATCAAAAAATACAAAATCAGAAGCCATGTGTTTTCTGGGAGGTATTTACATAGACCTAGAGAAAGATTATACAAAAGCCCTGCCTGTATTTAAGGAACTGTTTGAAAAATATCCCAATAATAAATATGCCGGAATATGTCTGGCCAAATGCTATTGGGAAACGGTTAATTATGAGGCCGCAATAAAACAATACAGGCTGATGTGTGATAAAATTAGAGATGATAAAAAATATGGCGCATTTTATAACAGCTACGGTTACCAGCTTCTGGAAAAGGGATTTACTGATGAGGCAATTGAAGTCTTTAAAAAACAGGTTGAACTCTTTCCAAATGAGGCGAATTCATACGACAGTCTGGGAGATGGCTATAGAAAATCAGGGAAAACTGAATTGGCCAAAGAGCAATACAGAAAAGCATTAAAAATAGATCCCAGCTTCAAGGCTTCCAGGCAGAAACTGGACGAGTTAAACCACAAAAGTTAACACAATTGTTTCACCGGGCTGTAAATCCTTCCTGCCCATTCATTCTCCTCCTGGCTTAAATATCGGACCTAGACCGATTTTACTTTGTCAAATATACTTTTTACCTTATTCTATAAACACTTATCCTGAACCTTTACCTGAAACATTATTCTTCCAGAGGGCACTATGAAAACCAGGGCTAACTTCAAAGGACATGCTATCCACCAGATGCTCATTCCTTTTCCAATAGGACTTATGATCGGGGCTTTCGTTTTCGACGTTCTTGGTTATTTTTTGGATGTTCCTGCATTATGGACTACAGGGTATTATACCTCTGCAGCCGGAGCCCTTATGGGCCTCGCGGCAGGACTACCGGGATTTGTCGACTACACGATGAGCGTTCCGCCAAACAGCACAGGCTTCACACGGGCTACAAAACATATGGCATTCCAAATTGCAACTATTATCCTGTTTGCAGTTGCATGGTTCTTAAGAGACGGGGCAGACGTTAAACCGGGGCTTATAACTATGCTGCTTGAACTGGCAGGTACAATTACGGTTACAATTGGTGGATGGATGGGCGGAACTTTGGTCGACCGCAATTTCATAGGTCCTGACCACCGTTATGCCGAATCGGGCAAGTGGAAGGAATCCACTCTTACGGGTAAAAAAGGGGAAACAATTGAAGCCGCTAAAACCGACGAGCTGAAAGTAAATCAGATGAAGCTCCTCCACGTCAACGGTGAAAGAATAGTCCTGGCCAGAACTGAGGAAGGGTATGTGGCTTTCCACGACAGGTGCTCGCACAGAGGCGGAGCGCTTGCAGACGGCGTTCTGATATGCAGTACAGTCCAGTGCCTATGGCACGGATCCCATTTTGATGTTAAAACGGGCAAAGTTAAATCGGGTCCTGCTAAAGAAGACATTAAAACTTTCCCCGTTACGGAGCAGGATGGAAAGGTGATGCTAAAAATCAATTTTTAATGATCAAACTCTACTTGAAATTCCGCCACTATAGAAATGAGATTCTTTATTTGCAGCGGAACGTCGAACTTCGTATCTCGAACCTGCCGCAGGCGGACCGTTGCCCCTTTTACAATAAATTTATATCTTACCCATCATAAAATTTTAACATAACACTTATCGCCGCCTATGAAAACCATCACCCGCAGGGAATTCCTTAAAGATTCGGCTGCCTTCGGCATCGCCGCCGCCGGCCTTAGTCTGCCGGTATTTTCAATTAAAAACCAGTTCGACCTCATAATTAAAAACGGCTCCATAATTGATGGAACCGGTAGAAAAGAATATAAGGCCGATATCGGCATCAAAAACGGCAGGATTGCTGCAATCGGAAAACTGGGTCATGCTGAGGCTGACAAAATTATTGATGCCAGGGGACTTAAAGTATCTCCCGGATTTATAGATATCCATTCACATACCGATATCTCGCTTCTTGTAAATCCCCGCGCAGAAAGCAAGATAAGGCAGGGCATTACTACTGAAGTCGGGGGACAGTGCGGCGGCTCTATGGCTCCATTAGGCGGCATGAACGTGGATCTCGATAAATCCCTTAAGCGCATAAAGGAGAATTACAACATCGACGTTACCTGGCGCACTTTCCAGGAATTCATGAACTATTTTTCGTCCCAAAAATTCTCCATTAACCTGGCTATGATGGCAGGCCTCGGCTCTGTAAGGAGTTTCGCCATGGGTGAAGGCGACCGTAAGGCAACAGAAGATGAAATGAGTATAATGATCCGGCAGATCCAGGAGGCCTGTGAGGCAGGCATTATTGGCGTCTCTTCCGGACTTGAATACCTCCCTGGCAGCTTTTCTGATTCAAAGGAGCTTATAAGACTTTGCAAGGCAATCCCTAAACATCAGAGAATCTATGCCACGCACATGCGTAACGAGGATAAAGCCGTAATTGAGGCTTTGGATGAGGCTATCAGAATCGCAGAGGCTTCAAATGCCAGGCTTCAGGTTTCCCACCTTAAAGCCTGCGGGAAATCCAACTGGTCCAAAACAGATCAGCTCCTCCAGATGCTTGAAAAAGCTCATGCATCGGGACTTGAAGTCCATGCCGACCGCTATACCTATACCGCATATGCAACATCGCTCGACATGTTCTTTCCGCTTTGGGCAAGGGAAGGGGGCGATAAATTTTTCATTGAACGTCTCCAGGATAAAAACCAGATTGAACGCATGAAAGATTCAGTGGAAGCAAAGGTGTCTGAACTTAATGGCGCATGGGATGGAATACTCATTGCCGGTACTGCCAAGGCTGAATTCAGGCATTACCAGGGCAAAACTATAAGTAATATTGCAGGTGAGAAAGGTATAAGCGGATTTGATGCTGCGGTAAAGGTAATCCTTGAAACTGAAAACTTGACGGACATGGTAGGCTTTGCAATGGATGAGCCTAATACGGAAAAGATACTTGCTCACCCGCTGGTAATGGTTGGAAGCGATTCAAGCGTGCATTCACCCGAGCCCCCGCTTGGAAACAGGATGGCTCATCCGCGCGGATACGGAACATTCCCGAGGGCAATTGCGCATTATGTAAGGGAAAGGAAAATTTGTCCGCTTGAGGTGATGATTAAAAAGATGACTTCAATGAGCGCAAAAAAGCTCGGTTTAAATGACAGGGGAGTGATTGAAAAAAATAAAATAGCAGATATTACTATATTCGATTTCGATAGGATACAGGACAAGGCAGAATATTCCAATCCACACCAGTATCCGGACGGAATCCCGCACGTAATAATAAACGGCATTCCTGTTATCGAAAACAATCTCCACACCGGCTCTTTCCCGGGAAGCCTTTTAAAGGGGTGAAATTAATAAGGGACTGGCTTCTCCTGTCCCTTATACTTTCCACTTTTTACTTTTTATTTTTTAATTGATTTCCAAGCGTTCCCATGGATTTCTTCAGCCTTATCATCGAGGTGTTATAGTCAAAAAGCGCCTGTATGTTCGTTATTCTTGCATTTGCCAGAGTTATCTGGGCATCCGTTATCTCAGTGGGCGAGCCTACTCCCGAATTGTACCGCCCCTGTGCAAGCCGCAGGTTTTCTTCGGCCGATTGTACCAGCGTCTTTGAGGCTCCTATTCTCTGATACGCCTCGTTCATAGCAAGGTAATTCTGCGAAACATCCAGTATCGCATTCTGACGCTGGACATCTTCTGATGCCATGGCCTGCTCCACATTTGCCTGGCTTTCCTGAACCTGTGCGCTTATATAAAACCCCTGGAATATTGGCAAAGCAAAATTTAACCCCGCATTCCACCTGCTGTATAATGGCAGCCCGAAGCCGTTCCAGTTATAATTTCCTACTGCTGAAATTACAGGCAGGTTCTGAGCCCATGATGCACTAAGGAGTTCCTTATTGGCCTGGACTCTGAAGCCTGCGGCTTTCAGTTCCGAACGGTTTTCAAGGGCGATATTCCTTGCGCTGTCGATGGGCACTGTGAATTTTTCGGCTCTTAGTGAATCCAGCAGCAGATAATCTCCCGGGTTCTGAATGCCGATTGCGTTCTCGAGCTGAAGCTTTGCAATCTGAACCTGATTGCTTGATCTCAACAGATTCACCTCTGCGTTGGCAAGATCCACCCGGGCTTTGCTTACGTCATAGGCCGCGGTTCTTCCGGCCTTAAAAAATGCCTGAGCCACGTTAAGATGTTCCTGCGTCTGCTTAAGTGTTTCTTCATTTACCTTTACAACATACTGCGTCTGCAGGTATGCGTAGTAAGCCGTCTGTACACCCACAATTACATTTTCAAGAGCCGACTGGTAATCTTCGGAAGATGCACCCACAAAATTTTCGTTTGCCGAGACCCTGCCGGATGTCCTTCCGAAATCCCACAGCAGCTGCTGTGCCTGGAAGCCTGCCGTGTAGTTCCTGTATTTCTGTTCGCGTACGGGTATTGAAGGATTGAAAACGAACGATCCCTCAGTATAAGTGCCCGAGGCCGCAAAATTTATGACAGGGAAGTATCCCGAACGGCTCTGCCTAAGGAGTGAACTGCTTACATTGTAGCCCGAAGCGGCTATCCTTACTGAAGGATTGTTTTCGAGAGCCATATTTGTGGCATCCTGAATCGAAAGCCTGTCGAATTTTACAACCTTAAGCTGCCCTTGCGCCTCAGCTGAAAGCATTAAGAGCAGAAAGGCTACAAGACTTGTCTTCAGCATCATTTATCGTCTTCCTCCCGGGTACTTTCTGTCGTTGGGTCCTCATTATTTACTTTTCTTAACTTGCGCCTGAATTTCATTTCAAAAACCATATAAAGTGCCGGAACAAAAAACAGAGTTAACAATGTGGAAACTGTAAGTCCGCCGATAACTGCAATAGCAAGGGGGGCCTGCGTACTTTCGCCGCCAATGCCGGCTGCCATGGGTATAAGTCCCAGTACCGTAGCCAGCGAGGTCATAAGTATGGGTTTAAGTCTCGTTCTGCCAGCAAGCACCACGGCATCATGAAGGTTCAAATCCTGCATTCTAAGGCGGTTAGTAAAGTCAACGAGCAGAATGCCGTTACTTACCACAATTCCAATCATCACAATAATTCCCTGGAAGGATGTCACAGAAAGCGTGGTATTGGTCAGGAACAGTGCCCAAAGGACACCCACAAGTCCCAGGGGAACCGTAAACATTATAATAAAAGGATCAATAAACGACTGAAACTGCGAGGCCATAACAACATAAATCAGCAGTATTGCAAGGGCAAAGGCAAGCAGAAGATCGCGGAAGGTTTTCTGCTGCTGCTCAACGTTTCCTGTGAGTTTAATTTCAAAGCCCGGCGGCACGGTAAGTCCTGAAAGCTTTGTATTAATATCCGCGGCAACGCTGCCCAGGTCGCGTCCTGTAACGTTTGCCGTAACGTCAACAATTCTCTGCTGGTATTTCC
>JBLNAZ010000034.1:0-23246 GCA_050259615.1 Syntrophomonadaceae bacterium
AAAAGAAAGAGGGCTGCCCCTTAAAAGAGACAGCCCCCTAAATTCATTTGGGATATGTAAAAAAAGAAACTTTCAATAATTGAAGCGGGAGTCACCCCCCGCTTCGTGTTAACACCTGATCATAAGATTACTTCACAAGCATCATCTTTCTGATCATCTGGACGTTTGTTCCAGTGAGTCTGTAGATGTACATACCTGAAGATATCTTGCTTGCATCAAAGACAGCCTTATGGTAGCCGACTGAAAGTTCACGGTTAACCAGTGTTGTAACTTCCTGACCCAGCATGTCGTATACTTTGAGTGTATACTTGCCGGCAACCGGAATTGCGAATTCAATTGTGGTTGACGGGTTGAACGGGTTAGGATAGTTCTGGCTTAAACTGAACTCTGTAGGTACTTTACTTCTGTCTTCAACACCTGTCAGACTGGCATCCAGTTTGTAAACTTCGCCGGTCTTTGTACCGAGATAAACTTCCTGAGTGGCAGGATTAACATAAACAGCACATACATCGCTGCCGCCGAAGCCGAGGTTTGTCCATGTAGCGCCATGGTCTGCCGAGCAGAAAACTCCGCCCATAAGCGAGCTTACAAAGACCCTGCCGCACGGGGCAACATCAATCGAAGAGATGTTCTGGCATGGCAGAGTAGTTACCGGATTCCATGTAGAGCCATCACAAGACTGGAAGAGCCCGTCTATTAAGCTTGCAGCATAAAGGTAGTTCTGGCATCCTGCTATCATCGAAAACGACTGGCCAGGAGTGCTGAACGGCATCCAGTCTGTTCCGCCGCAGGGGAGCCTGAAGATACCGCTTCCCAATGTAGCAGCATAGATGTAGTCGCTTACAGCTGACAGACACTGAATATAAGGCGTTCCCTGGAAGCCTGTATTCCATGGCAGCCAGTTTAGGCCGTAGTCGATTGACTTCTGAATTCCATGTCCCCATGTAGCAGCATAAAGAGCGCCGTTGCATCCAACGAGGTCATGAACGTCATAGTTTTCGCAGCCCATAAGAGTCCATTTGGTTCCGTTGAACACATAGACACCCTTTTCTGTAGCCGCGAATACAGTTCCGTTAACAACTGTAAGTCCCCAGATAAAAGTGGCATCGAGGCCTACACTGAAAGGCTCCCAAGTCTTTCCGCCGTCGCTCGAGCGGTATACCTTTCCGCCTTCAACTGCAGCATACATGTTGCATCCGTCAAATGCGAAGGCAACAATCCTGCCGTCAAACTGGCAGATCGGAGGCTGCGGGCCGCCGCCGCCGTCAGGCGGTGCACCTACCGTTACAGTCACGCTGGAGGTGTTATTGCCGGCAATTAAGTCAGCCGGTGAACTGCTCGAAAGCATGGCAGTATTGGTAAAGCTCTTCGAAGCCGGTATATTGCCGGAGAAAGGATCATTGCAGAACTGCCCGGCGCCTGTTAAGGATTTAACTATTGCCTGGCCTTCAATAATACCTGACGGGAATTCCAGAGCAGCCAGAGGTGCAAGGATTGTACCCTTTACGGTAAGGCCCTGGATCTTGATCGTCTGTGCCTGGAAGAAGTTAAAGATTACTTTGCTTACAGAAGCGCCGTTAACCGTCATACCTCCGCCCCATGTCAGGTTCTGTCCGGAGATGTTTACAACAACAACAGAACCATTTGGAACGTTGATTACTAAGTTATTGGAACTTGATAAGTCGCTTCCTGAAACATTAAATACATTCAGCATCGGGTCTGATCCGCTGAGCGTCAGACTTCCCCACTGTAATGCAGCTGTACCATTGGCACCATAGCCATGAAGTGCATTGGACAGGCTTAAGAGAGCTGCCTGTGCAGCTGCAAAGTCAACCGGTGCTGCATGGGTAAGTGTTCCGCCGGGTATTGTTACATTCGGCTGCGGAAGATTTGTTGTTCCGCCGTATGTTACGTTTCCATTTTCAACCGTGCCGTTTACCATAGTGAGGTTTCCGCCAACTACCAGCACGTTACCGCTGTTTGGTGCAAGACCTCCGCCGATTGCAGAGTAACCGCTCATTGTAGCATTTCCGCCGATGGCAGCCTTACCCTGAATGCTGGTTCCAGTCTGGTTCAAATCATTAAGTACAAATAAATTATAACCGGATGCAGGACCAAGATTAAGCGAGCCTGAACTGAGCTCGTTGCAGTCGACAACTGCATTGAGTGTCAGTGTAGCTGTCTGTCCAACGGCAAGATTGCCTACCTGCCAGATGCCGGTTCCCATGTCATATGTACCCTGTGAAGCAGTTGCACTTGCAAAGTCGGCTCCTGCCGGCTCTACATCGGTTACTACCACCGCACTTGCTGCAACAGGACCCAGATTCTTTACAGTTACAGTATAAGTGAAGTTCTCGCCGCACTGCAGGAATAACTTGCTGGCGGACTTCTGAACTTCGAGATCCGAAGTAACAGGCGGAATAAGACCGGCGTCGATTGTATTGTTGGTAACTTCGCCAACAACATCGAAGCATGCAGTCTGTCCGTCATTACCTATATCAGAATCAAGAGCATCGTTCGAGCCCTGATTGACCGGGCTTACAGTGTATCCTGAAGGAATGATAACCTTTACGAAGTAGCTTCCGGCAGGAATGTTTGCAAATGCGTAGTGGCCTGTAGCATCTGTTGTAGTTGTAGCAACGAGGCTGTGGTCCGAGCACTTACGCAGTTCTACTGTTACGCCCGGCAGTCCGGGTTCATTAGCATCCTGGATGCCGTTTCCGTTGAGGTCTCTCCATACGAAGTCGCCTATTGAACCCTTGTCTGAAGGTGTCTTATACATACCTGCATCGATTGTTACATTTGAAGTACCGCCGGCAACAGTAAAGCAGGCAGTCTTTCCGGTTGCATCGGGATTGGAATCAAGTGCCTGATTTCCGCCCTGAAGAGCCGGACTTACAGTGTAGCCTGCAGGAACGGTGAATTTTACGTAGTAATCACCGGCAGGGACGTTCGGGAATGAATACTGTCCGAAGTAATTAGTTGTCGTCCAGGCAACCAGCATATTATCGCTGCACCTGTAGAGAGCAACTGTAACACCGAAGAGCCCCTGTTCACCCTGGTCCTGGATTCCATTGCGGTTTATATCGTTCCATACGAAATCGCCTATGCAAGCCAGGTTCTGCGGAGAAGTATAGAGGCCGGCATCAACTGAGTTGTTGGCAACTCCTGCCACCACGTTGAAGCATGCGCTCTGTCCGTCGCCGCCTATGTCAGAGTCTTTTTCGTCATTTGTACCCTGGTTAATCGGGCTTACGTTAAAGCCGGCCGGAACATTTACTTTAATGTAATAGCTTCCGGCAGGAACATTATAGAACTGATAATGACCGAACGTGTTTGTTACAGTAGTTGCAACAAGAGCGTGTGTAGCACAGTCATGCAGTTCAACCGTAACTCCCGATAAACCGGGTTCGTTAATGTCCTGAATTCCGTTATGGTTCAGGTCATTCCATACAAAGTCGCCTACGCAGCCGTTATTACCCGGTGTCGGGGGATAAAGGCCGGCATCGACCGTATAGTTATTCTGACCGGGGACCACAGTGAAGCATGCGGTCTTGCCGTCAGCACCGATATCAGAATCCTTCGCATCATCGCCGCCCTGATTGGCAGGACTTACAGTCCAGCCAGTAGTTATGAACTTCACATAGTAGCTTCCTTCAGGGATATCGCAGAATGAGTAGAATCCGTTACCCACGCTTACTGTCTGTGCAACAAGGCTGTTGTCGCTGCATTTGTAGAGCTGGATTGTAATACCGGGTATTCCAACCTCTCCGGCATCCTGAATTCCGTTGTGATTTGCATCGTTCCATACAAAGTCGCCAATGCATGCCGTCTGCGGAGGAGTTGTATAAAGACCGGCATCAATGGTCATATTGTTTTCGCCTGCAGCAAGCGTGATGCACGCTGACTGTGCGTCTGAACCTATGTTTGAATCCTTTGTTGGATCAGAGCCCTGATATGCAGGACTGATTGAATATCCGGCAGGAACAGTAACCTTTATGTAGTAATCGCCTGCAGGAAGATTAGTAAACGAATATAGTCCGTTAGAATTTGTTGTTGTTGTGGCAACAAGACTAAGGTCGCTGCACTTATGGAGTTCAACCGTAACTCCCGGAATTCCTGCTTCGCCAGCATCCTGAATTCCGTTATGGTTCAGGTCGTTCCATATGAAGTCGCCCAGACTTGCAGTCTGCTGAGGTGTAGGATACATACCGGCATCAACCGTATTGTTGGTCTCACCGGCAGCAAGCGTGTAGCATGCGGTCCTTCCGCCTAAGGCAGCATCTGCATCCGAATCCACATTATCTGCACCTGCATTCATAGGACTGAAAGTATAGCCTGAAGGCAGAATGAATTTAACATAGTAGCCGCCAGGAGTTAAACCTGTAAAGTGATAGGCTCCGTTGGCATCCGTAGTAGTTGTGGCAACAAAGCTGTTGTCGGTGCATCTGTAGAGTTCCACAGTTACACCGGAGATTCCAGGTTCACCCTGATCCTGAATTCCGTTATGGTTTGTATCGTTCCATACAAAGTCTCCGATAGAAGCAGGTGCAGGAGGAGTAGGATAGAGACCTGCATCAACTGTCATATTGTTTTCGCCTGCTGCAAGTGTCACGCAGGCAGTCTTTCCGTCATTTCCTATATCGGAATCCTTTGCATCATCAGTCCCCTGATTTGCAGGACTGACAGAGTAACCGGAAGGAACAGTAACCTTTACGTAGTAGTCGCCTGCCGGAAGGTTGCTGAACAGATACATTCCGTTCGGGTTAGTAGTTGTTGTAGCAACAAGGCTGTTGTCGCTGCACTTAAAGAGCTGAACCGTTACGTTCGGAAGTCCAAGTTCACCTGCTTCCTGGATTCCGTTATGGTTTGTATCCAGCCATACAAAGTCCCCTAAAGAAGCCAGGGCCTGCGGAGTAGGATACATACCGGCATCAACTGTAGTATTGTTTTCGCCAGGAGCAAGCGTGTAGCAGCCTGTCTTTCCGAGATTATTCGGATCGGCATCTGAATCGAGTGCATCATTTGTTCCGGCATTCATTGGACTGTATGTGTATCCCGTCGGAAGCACAAACTGTACGTAATAGCCGCCCGGAGCCAGGTTTGTGAAGTGATAGAATCCGCTGGCATCCGTAGTAGTTGTCTGGAGTACTGTGTTACCGTTGCAGGCATACAGGTAAACAGTTACGCCCGGTATTCCGGCTTCGCCCTGATCCTGTATTCCATTATGGTTCACGTCATTCCATACGAAGTCGCCAATTGAAGCAGGTGCAGGAGGAGTTGTATAAAGACCTGCATCAATGGTCATATTGTTTTCGCCTGCTGCAAGCGTGATGCATGCTGACTTGGCGTCTGAACCTATGTTTGAGTCCTTCGCTGGATCGCCGCCCTGATAAGCAGGACTGATTGAGTATCCGGCAGGGACAATTACTTTAATATAATAACCGTCAGGTGCCAGATTGGTGAATGAGTAAATTCCGCTCGGGTTTGTAGTTGTTGTTGCAACAAGGCTGTTGTCGCTGCACTTGTGCAGTTCAACTGTTACGTTCGGAATTCCAAGTTCACCAGCATCCTGGATGCCATTCTGGTTCACGTCGTTCCAGACGAAGTCACCCAGACTTGCATTATTTGGGGGTATCGGATACATACCGGCATCAACCGTATTATTTGTTTCACCGGCTACAAGTGTGTAGCAGCCCGTCTTTCCTGCAGCAGCAGGATCTGCATCCGAATCTACATTATCTGCTCCTGCATTCGGAGTAGTGAATGTATAACCTGATGGCAGTACAAACTGTACATAATAGCTGCCCGGATTGAGCCCTGTGAAGTGGTATGATCCGTCCGAAGCAGTTGTAGTAGACTGCAGTACATTAGTGGTATTGCAGGCATACAGATATACTGTAACATTCGGTATTCCAGGTTCACCGGCATCCTGAATGCCATTATGGTTTGTATCGTTCCATACAAAGTCGCCCAAAGCGGCTGGCTGAGGAGGAGTCGGGTACATGCCTGCATCCAGAGTGAGGTTAGTCTCACCTGCAGCAAGTGTAACGCAAGCCGACTGTCCGTCAGTGCCTATATCTGAATCCAGAGCATCATTGCTGCCCTGGTTAACCGGGCTGATGGTATAATTAGCAGGTTTAATAACCTTAATGAAATATGAGCCAGGATCAAGGTTGGTGAATGAGTAGATTCCGCTGGCATTTGTTGTAGTTGTACTTACAAGTGTATGGTTTGCATCGCACAAGTGCAGTTCAACAGTAATGTTCGGAAGACCCTGTTCACCGGCATCCTGAATACCGTTCATATTGCTGTCCAGCCATACAAAGTCGCCCAGGCTGGCCTTGGCAGGAGGAATCGGATACAACCCGGCATCAACCGTATTGTTTGTTTCTCCGGAGGCGAGTGTATAGCAGGCTGTCTTTCCGAGATTATTCGGATCGGCATCTGAATCGAGTGCATCATTTGTTCCGGCATTCATCGGGCTGTACGAATAACCTGAAGGCAGTACAAACTGTACATAGTAGCTGCCGGGAGTTAAACCTGTAAAGTGGTATAATCCATTGGCATCTGTCGTTGTAGTCTGAAGTACAGTATTGCTGTTGCAGGCATAAAGGTATACCGTAACGCCCGCAATTCCGGGCTCGCCTGAGTCCTGAATTCCATTGTTGTTCAGGTCTTTCCATACAAAATCACCCAGGCTGGCCAGCTGGCCAGGGACATACATTCCGGCATCAATTGTCGGATTGTTTTCCCCAGCAGCAAGTGTGATCCAGGTTGTATTTCCATCAGGACCAATATCAGAATCCTTCGTATCATCCCCGCCCTGATTAATAGGACTGATTGTATAACCACTGGGAGGAGTAAAGGAAACATAGTATTGGCCTGCAGGCAGGGAAGTAAATGAATAAAATCCGTTAGCATCTGTAACTGTAGTTTTAATTACAGCGCCCGTACCATCATGAAGTGCTACAGGTACGCCCGGAATTCCCGGTTCACCTGCATCCTGGATTCCGTTCTGGTTAAGATCGTTCCATACGAAATCACCGATGCTTCCCAGCAGAACCTGGGGCTGATACAATCCGCCATCGACGGTAAGATTGACCTGTCCGGCTGCAAGTGTGTAGCAGGTGGTCTGCCCGGTAGTTGGATCAATATCCGAATCTACGGCATCATTCAAACCTACGTTTTGGGTTGTAATTGAATAACCCGAAGGAGCAGTTACCTTTACATAGTACTGCCCTGCGGGAAGATTACTAAATAAATAATACCCGGAGGCATTGGTTGTAGTTGTAGCAACAAGAGTGTTGTCGCTGCACTTATATAGCTGAACCGTAACATTCTGTATTCCAGGTTCACCTGCATCCTGGATTCCGTTATGATTCAGATCATTCCAGATAAAGTCTCCCAGCGAAGCAGTTGTTGGGGTTTCGCAGGGTATATCGAGAGATCTCTGAGTCAAATTAAAATCAGAATGCAGATTAATATTTTTCGCAATAATTGCACCTTCAAATGTAGCAGGATTATGATATGTAACGCTGCTTGTTGGTGCCAGTATTGTTCCATAAAATACATTTGTAGCTTTGTATAAATCGATAGTGGAATTGTTCGGGAAATTAAACACCACACGTTCCGGCCTTACATTTTGCAATACGATTTTACTGTCAGCAAATGTAAAGTTGCCTAATACATTTATTACAAATGCATCATCCTGGCCGGGCAGACCAACCAAAGTGAGTGTCTTTGAATTATAGTTTAATGACCCCATCTGTACGACAGTGATATTGTCTGTACGATTGATTGTCAGATCATTAGTCACTGCACCAAACGTTTGGTCTACAGGCATACCAGCAAAATTGTTAGATGCAAAAAGTGCATCTGAATTTGCTATGTCAAGTGAATCATCATAACCGGATGTGTATATACCCAGGCTGGGATTAAAGGTAGCCGGAGTATAATTAAAAGTTGCACCGGAGTGAACTTCAACTTTTCCGATAAAATTATTCACTTTCTGATTTGTAGTGCTTGTCACGCCGTCACTGTAGCCCACCCAGGCTCTGAGGTTCGTGGCGCTGTTTATAATCACAGTACCATTATCGAGGCCCAGAATTCCGTATCTTGCAGCCAAGCCAAGACAAGTACCGGTCGGGGGCTGGGGAGTTGTTGGCGGCGTAACATAAACTCCGCTTGTTCCTGAGGTCATACTAAACTTATCAGTAATAGAATACCAGCCGCCAACAAATATTCCATTACTTAGAGGTGCGGTTTCACCATACCATAATCCGCTAGCCGGATCAAACGTAGTTGGTGAACCGGTCGTTAACCAGTATCCGGTAAAGAAGCCGCCGCCGCTGAAATCTGCCCCGCCATTAATCAGTGTTCCGGTTCCATCGCTGTAACGCGGCCCCTGAGGGTATGGCGCAGGAGGATTAGAGCCGCCTCCTGATGAATTTATATCACCGGCAACGCTGATAAAATTGGTAGGTTTAAGTCCCCCATGGGGAACAATGGCTCCGCCGCTTTGGAACTTAACCTGTCCCTGATAACCGTTTGTAAAATTTGCGTCTGTATCCCACCGGAGAATATATATATCACCTGCATCGCCGGTTACGTCTAACTGATCTGAAACTTGAAATCCTGATGTTATATTAATCACAAATACTTCATTAATACTGTTCTGTGTATTAAGTCCGTCCAGTGCACTTGAAGAGACACTTGTATAACCCGTTGTAGCAGGAAGTGCATTAATCTGCTGGAAAGCACTGACAAGATCTGCTTCCAGACCGGAGATTAAGGCAGTGTTGCCTGTAGATGCGAATGCCTGTCCGGGATTTTGGTCAACTATATCCTGCCATGCTCCCAAAGTTGCATCATTGGTATAAATTGTGCCGGCATACGGAACTCCGCCTGAAGTTCTCTCAGCCGCCTGAATTCCGTCAACGGCAACGTTGCCAACAAAGCCTTTCGTGGCGCCCTGCCAGTTTGCATCTACGCTTCCATTGGAATAGAATAAGAGATAGTCGGGAAGGGTTCCAAGATTAACTCCGCCAATTACCTTATCCTGCGCCTGTATGGCACCAGCAAGAGCAAAGAAGATCAGGGATAAAAGAAATATCCCGGAGATCTTCCTTGCAATGCCCCGCAGTAGGTGAGTCCAAAGCCATTGGCCCGGACGTTTTAAGTAGCCAAATTTCATTTCGTACCCCCTATTAAATAACTTAGTCTTAAATTATTGTTTCATTATTTTCGTTATATATATGCCATTTACTCTGATGGTATGCATCTGACTCATACTGCCACCGGTTCGTTTACCCTCCCTCGCAGAAATTCCTGCTCATTTCATCTTAAGAAGTATCATCCATTTCGCCATTCCCGTATTTCATGTTCCCCCTTGCAGGATTTTAGTTAAAGAATATCGTATCCCTTGAATGGAATAGTTGATTATTTATGAGAATCGAATCATGAAGCCAGTAAGTCTTTTCCTAAAATGAATATATCTCAGATATGTGCTGTTCTAAGTCTCCGCTTATCTTTAGATTCATTAAGTCTTAGGTTTAAAGACATAGAGACATTTTCTGTCATAGAAGCTTTATATATTTGAGACATTCTTTTCGGCAGCAAGTGTGAAACAGTTAATGGAGTAGTCTGATGGCTTAAGGAGTTGTAAAAGAAGATTGTAAAATCCGGGATCTCGCAGCGGGCTGATTTAAGGAGTAATTCGGGCCTGTTTTGGTTTTTTGTCTGATTTTGTATAAAAGTTAAAAATGTGATAAGAAGTACGTATATGGCGGGAATATAATAACGGGGTGTTATTACCGGGCCGCAATTAAGATGCGCTGTGGCATAAAAGTTCAAACCCGTCAATAGTATTAAAAGCGGACTTAAAAGTAAGACCCTTTCCACTATTGTTCCCTCTATTTAAAAATGAATAGCTACAGCGGATCTTTGATTTGCCTTTCCCTCTTATTATAGCAGTCCCTGTAACTATTTGGGCAGTTAACAATCATATTCAACAACTTGCGTACCAAAGCCAAAAATGCGCTATAAACCTGGATTTTCTATTTTTGCCATGTATCGGATTGTTTTATTTTGAGACACTTTTCGTTGAATGTTTCAAATTTTAACATCTTGGGGTTTGGTAATCTGCGGCGCTAAGGCAAGAGAAAATTTTCTCTGGCATTTTGTTCTCAGTTTCTTAAATTATTATGCAGTTCCTCATTTCGGAGGAATGTTATAAACTGATAAAACAACAGGAGGTCAAAATGTCTGTTAAAAAGATTCTCATGATCGTCGGTGATTTTGTAGAAGATTATGAAGTTATGGTGCCTTACCAGATGCTTTTGATGGTGGGCCATCAGGTCCATACAGTCTGCCCGAACAAGAAACCTGGCGACACAGTAAAAACGGCCATACATGATTTTATTGGCGACCAGACCTATGCGGAACTTCCGGGACACAGGTTTAAGATCAATGCTGATTTCAACGAGATACTGCCTGAAAAGTACGACGCACTGGTTCTGCCGGGCGGAAGGGCTCCTGAATACCTGAGGCTTAATAACAAGGTGCTCGATATTGTAAAACACTTTGCAAAGGAAAACAAGCCTATTGCTGCAATCTGCCACGGCCCGCAGATCCTTGCAGCTGCAGATGTGCTGAAGGGTAAAAAAATGATCTCTTATCCTGCCGTTGGCCCCGAATGCAGGATTGCAGGAGCAAATTACGGTGATATAAGTCCCGATGCCGACAATGCAGTTACAGACGGGAATCTTGTAACGGCCCCTGCCTGGCCCGCACATCCCGAATGGATAAAACAGTTCCTGAAAGTTCTGGGAACGAAAATAGAACCGTAATTTCAGAAATTTTGATTTCTATAGCCGGGCAGGAAATTTTTCCTGCCCCACTCTTACCGTCTTATGCTTTCTTACTTCATAATTTTTATTTTTTATTCTAACTTGGAATATGAAAATAAAATTACTTCCTATATTTCTCCTGCTCTTCTCAGGACTTTCTGCTGCTTCGTGCGGCGATACTGCTGCCATTATGCCTGACAGCACTGAGTATTTTACGAATCCTGTTGTTGAAGCCGGTGCCGATCCATGGGTCATTCAGCACGAGGGATATTATTATTACTGCTTTAGCGATAATGGAAAAATATATGTTTCCAAGTCGCAAAAGCTTCAGGACATTGGAAAAGTAACGCCTCTTGCCGTATGGACGCCTGAGGCCGGGAAGGAATATTCAAAAGAGCTCTGGGCGCCGGAACTTCATTTCCTTGATGGTAAATGGTATATCTATGTTGCGGCCGATGACGGCGATAATTACCACCACCATATCTACGTCCTTGAAGGCACTTCCCCGCAGTCGGCATTTATACTTAAAGGGCGCCTGAAGGCCGCAGCCACAGATAAATGGGCAATTGACGGGACGGTGCTTGAAATGGAAGGCAGCCTGTATTTCATCTGGTCGGGCTGGGAAGGCGATGAAAACTTAGCACAGAACCTCTACATTGCACCCATGAGCAGCCCCTGGATCATCAGCGGTGAAAGGGTCCTTATTTCAAAGCCCGAGCTTCCATGGGAACTGCACGGCACCCCGCTTATTAACGAAGGTCCCGAAGTTCTCAAACATAAGGGCCGTATATTTATTATTTATTCAGCCAGCGGAAGCTGGACTGACGATTACTGCCTGGGAGAACTGGACTATGACGGCGGCGGCATAATGGAAAAGGAATCCTGGCATAAGAAAACCTCTCCTGTTTTTACGGGAACGGAAAATGTTTTCGGGCCGGGACACGCATCTTTTACAAAATCGCCCGACGGGAAAGAAGACTGGATAGTTTATCACGCAGCAAAAAAGAAAGGCTCCGGCTGGGACAGGAATGTAAGGATACAGAAATTCTCCTGGAATGAAGATGGTACACCCAATTTCGGTAGCCCCATTGCCGAAGGCGTTAAGATTCCCGTGCCTTCGGGCAAATAGGAGTGCTTGCTTTTATCCTGCCAGATCTAAATCTCCCGCATATTAAAATAAAACGTATTAAATTACCCCTGTCATTTTTACTTCTTTCAAGATTCTTTTTAGGAGACATTATGAAAAATATTCTATCTATAATTACAGTTTTATTTTTAATCTCATCGGCATCCTTTGCACAGACACCTCAAGGCGGACTATCAACAAAGTACGAGGAACTCACTTCGCCCGATTTTAAGAAGGCCGTGGAAAAGTCGGAATTGACCTGCATCATCCCTATGGGCATACTTGAAAAGCACGGTCCGCACCTCCCCTTAGGCACCGATATGCTCGATGCGAGGGAAATCGTATCCCGCGCGGCCCAAAAGGAATACACCATCATATTTCCCCAGTACTATTTCGGCCAGATCTTTGAAGCCAAACACCAGCCGGGCACAATTGCATACAGCACAAGCCTCGTCTGGAATATGCTTCAGGAAACATGCGATGAGCTTTCACGCAATGGCATAAAGAAAATTATACTCGTAAACGGACACGGCGGCAACACCTATTTCCTCAGGTATTTCTGCCAGGCGCAGCTTGAAAAAAGAAAAGATTATGTGGTGATTCTTTTCACCCCGGCCGATAACCCTGAAGTGGCAGAAAAAGTTAAAAAGCTCCGTAGGACAACCAACGACGGCCACGCGGGTGAAACGGAAACTTCAGAAATGCTCGTTACAAACAGCTCTCTTGTTCATCTTGATGCTGCCAAAAGCCAGAACGGGGATGACCAGAAACGCCTGAAGGATCTGCGCGATTCTTTCTCCGGCATCTGGTGGTATGCCAGATTCCCCAACCACTATGCCGGCGACGGAAGTTATGCCAGCAGGGAAATTGGCGAGCTCCTGATTAATAATGAGGTGGATCAGCTTACAAAATTGATACAGAATGTAAAAAAGAATAATAACATCCTGGAACTTCAGAAACAGTTCTTTGATGAGTCTGATAATCCACTGAAAACTGAGCTCCATTAAAAATTAAAAGGTGAGAGCCTCTAATCAGGACTCTCACCTTTACCTTTATTTCCTCTCTTTTACTTCTTTTCAGACACGACTGCTTCTGAAAGATTTTCAACGTCATCGGGACCATAATTTACAGGCTCACTGTAAATCCTTATACCCTTAATCTTTCCCGTTTCATTTCTCAGAAACTGCATTTTTGTGTCTGTAGCTTCAAAAAGAAAGGCATCTTTTTCAACCGGGATAAGCCTGTATTTCCCTTCAGCCCTGCATTCTGAAAATAGCGAATCCCCGGAAAGAGTAATGCTGCGGAAGACTTTTTCTTTTGAAGCGTAGCGGAAATCGTTTCCGGCAGGACGCCTGACTTCAAAAGTGCCCGTATATTCTGATAAAGTCTCACTATCTATATTAAAAGGTTTTCCGGATTCAGGCTTCAGCCCCAGAAGCCTTAAGGCTATTTTATTTGCAGCATCGTTGGGACTGATAGAACCGTTATTTGAAGCTATAAAAACGTAGAGGTGTCTTTCAGGAATCCTTATGGCATCTGAAAGGTAACCTGCAATGCCGTCGTGCTGAATAAAATGCATTCCTTTATATTCCCCCAGAGCCCAGCCATAGCCGTAGTTGGTTTTCTGTCCGTCCGGAAGTATAAATGAAGCCCACGCTTTCTTAAGCCATTCTCCCGTGAGTATTTTTTCCGTATAGAGGGCTTCATCCCACTTTAGCATATCGTCACAGCAGGAGATTATGTCGCCTGCAGCAAACATTGAACTGAAGCTGAAATAAGGCCCCGGCTTATAGCTGCCTTTACCGGCAGACTTATAGTAGGGAACGAGTCCCGGAATGATTTTATCCCCTGAAGCTATAAAAGTTCTGTCCATGCCTAGAGGAGTGAATATATTCTTCCGGAGGTACTCACTGAAGCTCATGCCCGATACTTTCTCAATGATCATGCCCAGAAGCGTAAATCCAGAGTTGGAATAATTCCAGTCCGTTCCCGGTTCAAAGTAAAGCTCTTCATCCTGGAAAAGTTTTCTTAAGCTATCCAGCGTATATTCATTGCGCCTTAAGCTCATATAGCCCGGCATTTCATAGAGGCTCTTTATGCCGCTTGTGTGTGTAAGCAGGTTTTCAACTGTTATTCTGCGGCCGTGAGTGTTATAGTCGGGGATGAAATTTCGTATATCATCCTGAAGAGAAAGCTTTCCTTCCCGGCAAAGCTTCAGTATGCCTACAGCAGTAAACTGTTTTATGATTGATCCGAGCGGAAAGAGAAATTCAGGCTTCTGCTTTACACCAAGCTCCAGGCTCGCCATTCCGTATGCCTTGCGGAATGAAACTTTTCCGTCTTTGGCAGCCAGCACAACAGCGCCCGGAGCCACGGGCTTATAATGCGCATTCATAATGCTGTCTATATAAATCCTGTCGGACTCAGACAGCTTTTGGGAGACAGCTATTGAAGCGGTCAGTAATATTACAAGAAAAATCCTGCGGCAGATCTGCATATAAATATCCTGTTTAGTTTAATAATTAGACGCAGGATATTTAATTTTGTTTTCAGAACTTTCCGAATTTCAGAGCCAGGTTTACGGAAAAGTTGCTTAAGTCAGAGTTTTTAATTCCAACCATATTTACGCCTGTAGTCCATCTGTAGCCGGCGCCGAGGCCGACCTTAAAGAACTTGGCCACATTCAGCTCGCCGCTTATTGCAGGCTCAAGCACAAAAAATGCGTCGGGATTATTATCGCGTGAAGAATGTTCCATAAAAAGCCCCTCGCGGTATGAAATGCCGCCTCCTCCAACCAGGAGTGAAACCGAATAGTGGATAAGTTTCATGGGATCAAAATAGTATTCCATTATCAGGCCGCCGTAGCCGAAATTAAGCATCGGACGGTTTGTATAACCAAAAATGTCGGTTACTTCCTGATCTGCCTGAATGTCGTTTGCAAGCCCGAAGCCGCCGCCGCCAATTAAGAACTGGTGGTTAATGAGCCATCCGCCGTAGCCGCCCACAATAACGCCGAAGTTGCCTTTTACCTGTGTAAATTTCACCACAGGTCCGCCGAAGCCGCCATTTTCAACTTCACCTTCAAAGACAGTTTCCCTCTGCGCAAAGAGGCATGTAGAAAGGAGAAAAAAGATAAGAATGATTTTTTTCATATTGTTACCCCTGGTACTTTAAGTTTAAACAATATATAAAATATCCATTGTCAATGTAATATATATGCCGGTTATAATCTACAGCGTGAAAATGTTTTGAGGGGGAGAAATTGTGCCCGTTTCCGGGTTAATTTACAATTAAAATAGCTCTCTCCCATACCCGGGAATTAAAAGAAATTATAGGTAAATCCCAACAGGAGCATTTCTTTCAGCTGTGTTTTAGGCGACAGGGCTTTTTCATAAAGCGTCAAGACATTCAGCTTAACCTGAAAGAACTTGTTTATCTGTGCCACTACCGTATTATCCCATCTAACGTCCCAGACGTCCAGATTCTTAAAACGCGTAAAGAGCCTGAGGCTGCTTTTATAAAGCATATTTTCTCCCAGTCCTGTCTCCAGGTCCGTTACGGATTCAAGGCCAGTTTCAAACTTAAAGGCTTCCATTTTATCCTTCGTTTCGGGATCATCGGAATACAGGCGGTAATTATTTGTAAAGGTTTCCTGGAAGGCAAGTCCAAGCCTCGTTGTAATATTCTTATTTCTTGTGTACGCAAAACCCGCGCTTTGTGTTACAAAACCCGGGTCAAAGAAGTCAGCTGTTTTGACAAAAGGGGTAATCTTATAGTTATATCCCGTACTTACCGAAGTCCGTATTGAGTTGCTCACATAAGGTTCGACCACCCACCCTACCATATAAGAATACATATCATCCAGGTACAGCTCATTGTCGTTAGTCCTGTAGTCACTGCTTCCCAGTTTTGTTCTGCCGTAAGCTAGTTTAAGGTTATTTACGAATGAATAGCTTCTGGTGTAGTAATTCAGTCCCAGTTCGCCGTTAAGGATCCAGGTAACTGCATTATCTCCTCCCTGAGCCCATTCGCTGAGTGCGATCTGGCTCACGTTAATTCCGGCAGCGCCTTTGGGTATCCATTTGTAAAGCAGTGAATCATTTACTTTCTGGGCAAAGAGAGTGCATGGCATGACGAGCATAAGAAGCAGCAGCAGCCTTTTCATCAATCCCTCCAATAATTAAGTAGCTCTGTTTCCTATTTAATTTATAAGTCTTTTTGAGTAAAACAACTTTCTTCATCAAACAGTACAAAATCAGTTTGCTATTAAAACTAATTTTTCTAAAATTCGGACATCATTTTGCATTCATTTTATATCCCGGAATTTTTTATGTGAGAACGGGAATGTAATTTTAATCCGGAGTCAGTTATGCATTTTAGATTCTCAGTTATTCTTTTTGTTTTTGTCCTGTGCCTGATAGTCCCCATAAGGGCCCAGGAAAAAACCGACGACCTTAAAGCCTACAAGGAATATGTAGACAAGAAGTTTCAGGACCTGGATCACAGGATCGATGAGATTGAGAAAGGCATCGACGACGTGCTTTGGTACAATAAGGTTGGCGATATTGCAAATATCGACAAGGTTTTTATTGTTGGCCCCCCTTCAAACCACGTGAAGAACCCCACAGCCATGGGTGCCAACAATCCCCTGAAATTCTGGTGCTATATATTTATTCCCCAGAAGCTTGACCGCAGTAAGAAGTATCCTCTTATTGTGCTTCCTCACGGAGGAGTCCACGCAAATTTCACAACGTATCATACGCACATTATACGCGAACTCGTTTCACAGGGCTACATTGTTGCAGCCCCTGAATACCGCGGAAGCACCGGATACGGAAAAGGCTTTTATGAGAAAATTGATTACGGCGGACTTGAAATTGACGACAATCACGCTGCCCGCGACTATATGGTGGAAAACTATGACATAGTTGATAAGGACCACGTTGGTCTTGTAGGCTGGAGCCACGGTGGACTCATTACACTGATGGATATCTTCCAGCACCCGGATGATTACCAGGCGGCATTTGCTGGCGTTCCTGTCAGCGACCTCGTTGCACGCATGGGCTATTACGACGACGATTACCGCAAGGAATTCTCAGCAGAGTTTCACCTGGGTAAAACAGCAAACGAGGACGTTCAGGAATACAGAAAACGTTCACCCGTTAATTATGCCGACAAGCTCAAAATACCTTTACTTATCCATACAAACACAAACGACGATGACGTCAATGTGCTCGAGGTTGAAAGCATGATAAGAGCCCTTAAGGCTGAAGGAAAGAAATTCGAATATGAAATTTTTAAGGATGCCCCGGGCGGCCACAGCTTCGACCGCATTGATACTAAACTGGCCAAGGAAACACGCATGAAAATTTATTCATTCCTGGCAAAGTATCTAAAGCCCCCGCACCCTTTCAAATCAACTAAAGACCTGGAAGTAGTGGCTTATAAATAAGTTTAATTTTTGTGAAGGCGTGCAGAGTTCTGTGCGCCTTTTTCATTTCCCTCAGGCCTTTCTTACCCGGAATTCATCTAATTAAATAGGATAAACCCTCTTTTTACACACCCCAAATTATCTTTTCACGACTTGAATTTGACAAAATAAAATTGATAATTGTATAGTAAGTTTTAGGAGAGGCCGTGGAAACTTCTGACCGCACTGTCTTTACTTTTTCTCTCCGGAATGAACTTTTTTCTCCCGGTAGGAAAACCTATCCCCTGCGGGCATTCTACAACCTTAAAGCGTCATACCTTTTTTCAGATTCCGACTGCAATAATTCTGCTTTACAAATAAATGGAAATATTATTTCAGGAGGTCAAAATGAAAAGCTTAAAGACTATTCTTTTGTTCCTGGTCCTAACTGCAGTTCTTAACGGCCTTGTTTATCCCCAGAAAGGCCAAATAAAAATTACAGCTTCATCGCCCGAAGTGCTGAAATTCTATAACGATGCCGAGAAGATGGCCTGCAAAATGAAGTTTTCCGCCGCAATGGATCTTCTTCAGAAAGCCGTAAATGCCGACCCCAATTTTGCCATGGGGTACCTGAGGATGGCCGAGATCAGCAGAAACGACCTTAATCAAAGCAAAACTTATCTGGATAAGGCCGTAAGCCTGGCCGCAGACGTATCCGAGGGGGAAAAGGAGTGGATACTTCTTATGAAAGCACGTTATGAAGGCCCCTTGCAGGATTATAAAACCCGGCTTCAGAAGCTGGACGAGCTGTTCCCGAAAGACCGCGCCGTTCAGTATACTTTGGGAAGCCTTTACTATGAGGATTTCAACAACTACCAACTAGCCTCAGAACACCTGAAACAGGCAATTGATGCCGATAAGAAATATGCCGCACCCTACAGCCTGCTCGGCTCCTGCTATCAAAGGCTTAATAAGGATGAGGAGGCAGAAAATTTATACCTGGATTACATTAAACTGAATTCGGATGATGCCGCCCCTTATTATCATTATGCAGACTACCTGCTCAGGTCGGGCCGCTATACAGATTCACGCAAGCAGAATGAAAAGGCCCTTGAGAAAGATCCTTCATTCTACCAGTCCTTAAACAGCTTAGGCTCCAACTATGCCATGAGAGGCGACTATAAAAATGCCAGAACCAACTTCCAGAAGGCATTCGAGAAGGCCCCTGCTGCAATTGACAAACTTGAATCGATGTACAATGAAGCCATTTCCTATCTCTACGAAGGAAAAGTTAATGAAGCCGTAGACCTGATGGAAAAGAGCAAAGCCCTGGCTGAAAAGGAAAAACTCACCGGGCAGGAATTCCGCTCACTTTATACCGGAGGTACAATTCTCTCAGAAATGGGCAGGGCCGGCGACGGCATAAAGCGCTTTGAAGAGGCGGCAGACATCATAACAAAATCCGCACTCCCGGAAAATATGAAGATGCAAAGGCTCGTGCTAGCAAACCTCGGCCGCTGCCGTGCAATGATAGAGAAAGGCGACCTTAATGAAGCGCGCAATCTGATCAGCCAGTGCAAAGAAGTGGAGAAAAATGAGCCGCAGAAAATGTACTTCAATACCACGCTTGGAGCTCTTGCCATACATGAAGGTAAATTTGACGAAGCACTGAATTATCTGGCTGAAGGCAACAGGGAGAGTCCGCTCAACTGGTACTATACCGGACTTGCCTATGAAAACAAGAAAGACACAGAAAATGCAAATGAGTGGTTTGCTAAAATAGCACGCTGCAGCAGCAACAGTGTGGAACTGGGAATTGCCCGCGCGCTCTCAAAAGAGGCGTTAAGCAAGAGGTAAATCCCGGAGCCAAAGGGAAAGGGCCTTCAAGAGGGGAGAAGGCCCTTCCCGGTAATTTTCATCTTCTTACTTTACCTTCCATAAAGCTGATCAACCCGTTTGTAAGCTGCCCTCTTTCCTCAGGAGTAAGGAAAAAATCATACTTCCCTATTGCGCGCTGGAGCTGCATGTAGCCTATAAGCAGGTCATAAAATGCATTCACTGAAATCTGGTCTGCCCTCAGGGCACTGGCCTGAGCATCCATGAGGTTTAATATAGATAAAGCTCCCCTTGAATATGCATCAGTTACAATCTTTAGAGTCTTCTGCGCCGCTTCCTGCTCTATTTTCGACTGTTGTATGCCGAAGTATGCAGACTTCAGGGTCTCCATTTCGTAGCGGATCCTGAGCGCTATCTTCTCTTCAACAGCTTTCTTTTGATAATCCAGCTGGTTTAACTCAGCTGTCGCCTTCTGTGCAGAGTAGCTGGTTGCAAATCCGTCCGTCAGATTCAACGACAGCTGCAGGCCTATGCTCCAGTCGTTATTATCCGGAAGCGTGGGCGATACAAGCGAAAACAGCTGTCCCATATAAGCCGGAAGTTCAACCGGGATAGAGCTTGGAGGAGTCGGTATGGAAGTCAGCTGAAAGGGCTGGCTGATTCTGGACTTATAAAACGTATTTGTATAAGATGCAAAGGCTGCAACAGTAGGCGTATAGAATGAATATTTTAGTGAAGTCAGATTCCTGTTCTGGGCATCCATGATTGAATTGATCTGACTGATCTCTCTTGAGCTTTTAATGCCTTCCTGGACGAGATAATCTGTCATCAGGTCAAAGCTTACAGGATCTTCAAGATAGCTGCGCAGCTTGGTGTTTGATATCAGCAGTTCAGGATCGTCAATTGAAACATCGGCAACATTCACGGAATAAATCAGCGGAATACTCATAACCTGTTTTAATGCAAGCTGTGACTGGTTCATCTGGCTCTGCACTTCCATTGCAGTTTTTCTCAGGTCGGCAATTTCAGCCTCCCACCTTAATTTTTCTTCCGGGCCCGCAGTTCCCGTGGACTGCCTCACTGCTGCTATCTCCAGGTTCTGCCGCATCAGCCTCAGGTTATCCAGAAGTATATAGAAAAGTTTTTTGGTGCGCAGGAAATTAAGATACAGCTTTGCGCCTTCGGAAATAGTATTAAGACGCATTATTTCAAACTCATCTTTTTTTGAATCAAACAAAGAGGACTGGATGCTGACATTGGCCAGTGCCTGTTCGGAGAATAACACCTGTCTTACTGAAAAATCCACCGTTCCGCGTCTTACGGGCTGATATCCTGCAGCAGCCCTGTCCTGGTCAATCTGGAGTCCCGATGCATTTAAGTCTATTCTAGGAAGCAGGTTCGACCGTGCAATGCTGATATTCTGTGATGCAGCATTTATCTCCTGCAGTTTTGAAAGCACGTCCAGGTTCTGCTCTGATATTCTGCTTACAGCCGACTTCAGTGTCAGGTTCTGCGCTCCCGGGATTGATGTTGAATCGAGCTGAATCAGCTCAGCCTCCAGGAGTGTATTCCATTTTGGGGATACACCAACCGAGTATGCCGTCTTTAAGTTTATATACAGCCTTTTTGAAGGAGAGAATGTAACGCTCAGCATACCGGGGTCATCGCCGAGTGCTATCCTCTGCACATTAAGGGCAATTCTTCTGATCATTCTGGGGAAAATATCAGGGCTGGCTGCAGCCATAATTCCTTTTCGCACATCATACTCGCCCAGAAATGAAAAGCTCGGCAGCCTCCTTTTAATTAGTTCCCTGGATATCTTCTGGAATTCCGCGTCAGGCATCGGCACCATATGCAGGTAAACTGCGTCGGCATCTTTCGGTATAGCCGACAATACCTCATCTGCAGAATTGTCGTAGAATAGTGTAACTATCTCCGTTCCATTTTTCCTGCTTGTGTATTCAAGCGGCATATCGTCGTTTGAAAGGCTTTTGTGATACTTCTGGCTTGCAATTACCACAAGCTTCTTAAACGGAACCAGTTCTTTTAGCTGTTCTATGTCCCTTTCAAATGTATCGGGATAAATAAGGTAGCACAGGTTTTTTACCCCGCTTGTGCCCGAACTGAAGGATATCTTCTGGTGCGAGGGATCTATTACAACCGGTGCAATTACAGGCTTTGAGAAACTCTTCCTTTTTGCAAGATCAACCGATGATAATAGTCCGAAACCGATCACGTAATCTATATTCTTATCGTCAAGGAGTTCATTATTCAGTTCCGATACCTTTTTCCCGGTCCAGTCCCCTGTCAGCACCTTTGGGAACTGCACTTCAGCCTGTGAAGACAGGGCGTCGCCGATCTCTTTCTTAAGAAGCGCAACGAGGTCATCATTTCTGCGCCAGGGGCCGTCTACCGAAATGCCTATTTTAATTACGCGCTGCTCCTGGGCTTCAATGGCCTGCGCTGTCAAAAGTACAACAAACAAAGCCGGTAAAATTTTCAGTAAAATTCTTAAAGCTCTCATGTCTTACACCTTGTTAATGACTCTTTTAGAGCAATTTAATTTTCCTCGATATTTATTTAACAAATGCACTTTCTTCAGGCTCCGGTTTCATATCCTGATGCCTTTTAGCCGGGAACGGCTCCTTAAATAAACCGGGGATCGACCTTCTCAGCTTGTCAATTTTGGTATATACCACCGGGACTACTATAAGCGTCAGGAACATGGAACTTGTAAGGCCTCCTATTAAAGCCCATGCAAGACCGTTTTTCCATTCCGATCCTGCTCCCGAGGCGGTTGCAATAGGAAGCATACCAAAGACCATTGCAAGTGTAGTCATCAGTATAGGCCTTATGCGCGAGTTGCCCGCTTCAACAAGTGCCTCATTGACATTAAGTCCCTGTTCCCTCTGGAAATTGGTTCTTTCAACGATCAGGATTGCGTTTTTGGCAACAAGCCCAATCATCATAATTACGCCTAGCATTGAGAATATGCTGAGCGCATTGTTTGTTACAGCAAGGGCAATCAGGGCACCGATAAGAGCAAGAGGAATTGAGAACAGCACAACAAATGGATAAACAAATGAATCGAAAAGCAGCACCATAATGAGATAAACAAATATAATTGCTGCTATCAGTGCCAGCATCAGTGAATCCATTCCCTCCGAACGCATCTTCTCATCGCCTTCCAGGCTGATATATGTCCCCTGTGCTTTTTTGCTTCCAAGTATGCCCGTAAAGGATGCCATAATTGTTCCGATCGGGCGGCCGTCAGTATAGGCCGAGACGATCATTGAAGGGTTGCGGTTCTGCCGTTCAAGCTTTGTGGGTCCAAGACTCTGGTACACATTTGCAAACTGTTCAAGCGGCACCTGCGATCCCTTGTAATTCACGAGAGACAGCTTTGAAATATCTTCCATATTAGAGCGGTCGAACCGGTCCAGCATTATCCTTATAGGATATTCATACTGCCCCTCGCGGTATTTCGAATCGTCATTGCCAGTAAGGGCTACCTGGAGCGTAGTGCCCACATCAAATACGGTTATGCCGAAATTTGCCATCTTCTGACGGTCTATGTCAACTCTGGTCTCGGGCTTTCCCTGTTCAGAAGAAAGCTTGATTTCCGTAATGCCGGGTGTTTTACCAAGTGCATCAGCAACCATCCTTGCCGTTGCTACAATGGAATCGGGTCTTCTGCCGGTTATCTGTATAAATACAGGCGCCTCCCCCGACTCTCCGGTTACTCCAATCAGATTTATGTAAACTCTTGCATCCGGAATAAGCCTTGCTTTCTGCTTTATGATATCAGCAACCTCTTTGGTGGATTTGGGCCTCTCATCTTTGGGCAGAAGCGTAACTGTAATTTCAGAAGCATTATTTAATACCTGGCGGTTAGCTCCGCGGCCCACATTGGTCAGTATCTTTTTCACGCCTGGAATATCCGAGATTATTCTTTCCACCTGCTGAGTTACCCTGTTTGTATTTGAGAGAGTGGAACCCGGGGGCAATTCAAGCGCAACAATAA
>JBLNAZ010000035.1:0-13262 GCA_050259615.1 Syntrophomonadaceae bacterium
ACATACTTTGTTTCAATCTGTGTAAATGTAAAATTATGAAACGGGAAAAGGAATGTAATCTGCCCGCCGTGCGTATGACCGGCAAGGAGCATATCGTAATGCTCCTCTGAAGCCCTTTCGATAAGATACTGGCTGGGCTGATGAGTCAGCAGAATTTTTATGCTGCTGTGATTAATTGCAGTCAGGCTGTCCAGCAGGTCTTCTCCAATTCTGCCGGCGTATGTGCTGGTAACAAATGTAACTCCGATTCCGGCACGGCCGACACTGAAAATCTTATTCTCATTATTCAGCATATCTACTTTTCTTTCTTTCAGGGCGCTTGAAACTTCTCTTACGCTTCTGGGATTATCGTTTCTGTATGCCCAGTTATCGTGATCGCCCACGCAGGAATAAACACCCATGCGGGATTTAATGTCACCCAGGTATTCAGCAGCAAGATTTATATAATCAGGCGAACTTGTAATCACGTCGCCGCCCATTAAGACAAGGTCGGGCTTCGTTTCATTTACTTTATCAATATACCTTCCAAGCCTTTTTCTGTTTGTATAAGAATCTGCCTGTGTATCTGAAATAAAGGTGATTCTGAAATTATTCAGATTATCCGGCAGCCCGGCTTTTATGAAGTCCACATGCCTTACCTCAACAGTGTTATAGTCGTAGATAATTCTGGCCGGGACGTAAATAATAAACGCCGCAGTTACGAAAACCGTAATCCATGCAGCAGCCAGCCTTGCTTTTTCCCTCTGTTTTTTGATGAAAGGATAAATAATAAGCCTCAGAAGGTCAACCGGAAGAATTATGAACAGCGACTGGACAAAAATTAAAGTCAGGATAATAAACGGGAAGAAGATAAAATAATCAAAAAGTCCTCCCTGAGGCTGAGAGTAAGGTCTTCCGTGCGTAAGCTGAATTACGAGGAGATTTAAGATCAGGTACAAAGGGTAGATATTCAGGATGAGCAGAAGTATAAGGCTGCCCGTTTTTATTTTATTATTACCAGAAGGGCCAAGAACTGTTCTTAAAGAAACCCTGAGCCGCCTGAAGAAATAAACTTCCAGTAATATAAAAAGCAGTACGGCTAAAATGATCCGCAAAACAAAACCCATAACTAAATGTGCCTGAATTTTAATAAAATAAATCAAACTATTTCATTTCATGCGCCCGTAATTAAACATAATTTAAGCCATTTTAGTTTTATATTAAAGCCTTGGTCGGGGGATTTTTTAAAAAAGAAAAGGCCTCCAAAAAAGAGGCCCTCTTAGAAAGTCAGATTTTTCTGCTTTCTACTTTTTAATTTTTAATTTTTAATTTTTAATTGTTAATTGTTATTTCTTCCTCAGTGTAATTAACGTAATCTCGGGAGTCGAATTATACCTCAAAGGAACGGTGGACATCCCGAGTCCGCGTGTTACAATCATCAGCATATTGCCTATATGGAAGTCCCCCTTTACGAACGGGGTTTCAAACTGCGTAAGCGTCAGGTTATGGAACGGGAAAAGAAATGTAAGCTGCCCGCCGTGCGTATGCCCGGCCAGCATAAGGTCATAATTCTCCTTTGAAGCCTTGTCGACAAGATACTGGCTCGGCTGGTGAGAAAGGAGTATTTTTATGCTGCTGTGGTTATCGCGTGTCAGTTTATCCAGAAGTTCAGTCCCGGTTCTTTCAAAATAAGTGCTTGTAATAAATGTAACGCCTATGGATGCATTACCGGCTTTGAAAGTTTTATTCTGATTATCCAGCATGTCCACTTTCCTTTCTTTTAAGGCGGTGGACACTTCCCTCAGGCTCCTGGAATTGTCATTCGTATATGCCCAGTGGTCGTGGTCGCCAATACAGGAATAGACACCCATACGGGATTTGATATCGCCCAGGTACTCTGCGGCAACATTGATATATTCCGGTGTTTCTGTAATTACGTCGCCGCCTACAAGCACCAGGTCGGGCTTTGTTTCATTTAACTTTTCTATGTACTGTCCAACCCTCTTGCTATTGTTATAGGAATCGGCCTGGATATCCGCAATAAAAGCTATTTTTAAGTTATTAAGGCTCTCCGGCAGCCCCGGTTTGACAAACTCCACGTGCCTTACTTCAAAGACCCTGAAATCGTAAATTATCCTTGCCGGTACATAGATGAAAAATCCTGCCGCTATGGCCAAAACAGCCCAGGAGGTAACGAGCCTTACTTTTTCCTTGTATTTTTTAAGCAGAGGCGAGAGGGCAAGGCGCAAAAGGTCAATAATCAGGATAAATAAAATGGACTGGATCACAGTAAGTATCAGGACAATAAACGGGAAGAAAATAAGATAATCAAAAAGTCCGCCCTGGGGCTGAGAGTAGGGTCTGCCCCCGGTAAGGCTTTCAATCAGAAGTTTTGAGAAACCGTACAAAGGATAAACATTCAAAACGGCCAGAAATATCAGGCTGCCCGTTTTAATTTTATTTGAATTGCCTAGAGCTGTTCTTAAAGAACCAGCAACTCTCTTATGGAAATAAAATTCAACTGCTATCAGAAGCGTAAGCGCTAAAACAACCTGCAAAACTAAACTCATAAAATCCAATCTGGCTAATATTATTCAAATGCATATATTAAAGCGCCTGAAATAGCATAATCTGCCTGCCATTAAGCTAAAAAGCGGATTATAGTACTTCAGGCACAGTTAAAAACGCATTAATTATGCCAGTTTAGTTTTGCAGTTAAAGCCCGGTGCCGAAGAAATCCTCCAGTGTGGTATCCGACCAGTCGCCATGTACGGGTTTATATGGAACGCCTGAAATTCCGGGGTCTCCTGGTTCATCCGTAAGGTCCTCATCCGTAGGAATGAACTCCGTATTATCGGGGTCTCCGCCAAAGATTTCGGAGGTTGTAGGAATGTATCCCCTTCCGGTTGAAATTGTAGCGATAAGCCTTCCGTCCATATCATATATGGCTCCATGCTCAAATTTGCCTAGAGTTTCACCAGTAGTCGAAATTACGGTGTCGACTTCGAGTGTGGCAATTTCCTTTCCGCTTTTGCTTATGAATTTATACTCATCCAGATAAAACTGAGCTTCACCCGTCTGGTCGTAAAACCATTCTTCAACCATTTTTCACCTCATTAAAATTAAAGGAGCACTTTTTATATACTCCTGAAAAAAAAGGATTTATTCAAGGTAAGGCCTTTGCCCCTGCGGTGCATTTTACTGCTGAAGACTCCATTTATTTTGCCATTTTATGCACAAATGCATGAACCCGGTTGCTGTTTACATTTGTTCTTATTTATTTATATTAAAAATACACCCTGAAAAGGGGCGTTACTTCCTCTTCCGATCCTAAACATATTGAACAAACATAATGAGAGGGCAAAATGGGAAATGCGACGATTGAAAAACCCCAGGGTAAACTGGGCGTTATGATTGTAGGTATTAACGGAGCAGTAGCTACAACATTTCTGGCAGGAGTTATGTCAATCAGAAAAGGTCTTGCCAGACCTATAGGTTCACTTACTCAGATGGGAACCATCAGACTCGGGCCCAGAAACGAGGAAAAGTTTCCGATGATTAAGGATTTTGTACCGCTTGCAGGCCTGAATGATCTAATCTTTGGAGGATGGGACATACGTGACGAAAACTGCTATGAATCTGCACTTAATGCAAAAGTCCTGGAAGAAAAAGATCTTCTTAAAGTCAAAGAGGATCTTGAAGGCATCCGTTCAATACCCGGAGTCTTTGAAAAGAGGTTCGTAAAGCGTCTTAATGGAACATGGGTTAAAAAAGCTGCAACCAAGTTTGACCTGATGGAGCAGTTGAGGGACGACATCAGGACCTTTAAGCTGGCGCACGGCCTTAACAGGATGGTTGTAATCTGGTGCGCAAGCACGGAAACTTTTATTCCTGTAAACGGCATCCACAAAAAACTTGAAATCTTTGAGGAAGGGATGAAGAATAACAATCCCAACATCCCGCCGAGCATGCTTTATGCTTATGCCGCAATTTCAGAAGGCGCGGCCTTTATTAACGGAGCGCCGAACCTGACCGTAGATACGCCGTCCATAATGGAGCTGGCTGAGAAGATGCATGTTCCTGTAGGAGGCAAGGATTTTAAGACCGGGCAGACACTCATAAAAACCGTAATTGCCCCGATGCTGAAGGCTAGAATGCTCGGGCTTAACGGATGGTTTTCAAGCAACATACTTGGCAACCGCGATGGTGAGGTGCTCGATGATCCCGGAAGCTTTAAGACAAAGGAAGAAAGCAAGCTTTCTGTGCTCGAAGGAATTCTTCAGCCGGACCTCTACCCCGAGCTTTACGGCAACTTCTACCACAAAGTAAGAATTAACTATTACCCCCCGAGAGGAGACAACAAGGAAGGCTGGGATAATATAGACATCTTCGGGTGGATGGGTTATCAGATGCAGCTTAAGATCGATTTCCTCTGCAGAGATTCAATTCTTGCGGCACCGATTGTTCTCGACCTTATACTTTTTGCCGACCTTGCACAAAGAGCGGGAATGTCGGGCGTTCAGGACTGGCTGTCGTTTTACTTTAAGAGTCCTATGCACACCCCAGACACTGTAGCTGAGCACGATCTATTCATACAGATGATGAGGCTGAAGAACAAGCTGAGACAGATAATGGGCGAGGAGCTCATAACGCACCTTGAAGATGAAATGCCCAGAAAAATTGTCCGTAAGAAATTAAGGAAAGCTCTTAAGTAGTAATATCTTCAGTTTTAATTCCGGTTTTATTTAAAGGAGAAGCATATTTTTTTATGTCTTCTCCTTTTTCTTTTTCATCTGAACATTCCTTTTTAGATTTCCCTTGAAATTAATCTAAAATCCAAGGATTGTAAGTTGGTTCTGAATATTTAACCTTGACTAAGTACGACTAAGTTCATAAAATGGTAAGAGACCATAAGTTTGAAGAATCAGAAAATTGATCAAATATCAGTTTTTTCAGTAAGTACGTGGTCAGAATGCCCATAGCCGGTGTGTAACCGTACGGGCATTCTGACAATTTATTTCTCAGCACATATGTGCTTGCTAAACGTTCAGTGAAATCTTTCCATCTGTGACAAAAGATATTTATGAATAGGCAAAGACACATTTAACAGAGGCTCGGAAATATACTTTTAGAAAAAGGAACTATATGAGTAAAAACATTCTGGTCACAGGCGGAGCAGGCTTCATCGGCTCACACCTTTGCGATGAGCTCCTCCGCAGCGGTTATAATGTTCGTGTTCTGGATAATCTTTCACCTCAGGTTCACGGCACACCCGGTCAAAAAAACTCAAGCAGAAACAAGCAGTCTCCTCCGGATTATTTAAACAAAGATGTTGAATTTGTATACGGCGACGTGCGCGACCGCGACATACTTGAGAAAGCGCTGAAAAATATCCATGCAGTCTTCCACCTTGCCGCCAGCGTCGGCGTGGGGCAAAGCATGTATGAAATTGAAAGCTATACAAGCGTAAACAACCTGGGAACAGCGGTACTTCTGGAGATGCTGATTAAAAATCCGGTGGAAAAGCTTATTGTTGCCTCCAGCATGAGCATATACGGCGAGGGGCTTTATAAGAATTCCGAGGGGAAACTGAAAGTAAGCGCACAGCGATCACTGGAGCAGCTGAAAAAAGGCGTATGGGAACTCTTCGACTTAAAAGGAAACTTCCTGAGGCCCGTTCCAACGCCGGAAAGCAAGACACCGTCGTTATCTTCGGTTTACGCGCTTTCCAAATTCGACCAGGAACGCCTCTGCCTTATGATAGGCCGGGCATACAACATTCCAACTGTTGCACTAAGATTTTTTAATGTCTTCGGAATCAGGCAGGCGCTTTCAAATCCTTATACGGGGGTCCTTGCCATTTTCGCCTCAAGATATTTAAATAATAACCCTCCCGTCATCTTCGAGGATGGGAACCAGATGCGAGACTTTGTAAGCGTATACGACGTTGCGCGGGCCTGCCGGCTTGCCCTTGAAGTACCAAGGGCCAGTTACAGGGTATTCAATATTGGAAGCGGGCATCCCTATAAGATCCGTGAAGTGGCAGAGAAAATGGCCAGAGTGCTTGGAAAAGAGGATCTTGAGCCGGTCATCCGCGGCAAGTACCGCGTCGGGGATATAAGACATTGTTTTGCCGACATCTCCCTTGCCAAATCAGTTCTGGGCTATAAGCCGGGCGTCTCTTTGGAACAAGGACTCACTGAACTCTCAGAATGGCTTTCCGGCCAGATCGCAAGGGATCAGGTTGACAGGGCAAATTCGGAGCTTGAGAAAAGAGGACTTACATTATGAAAAAATTAAAAATAGATTATCTGCCTAAAAGAAAACATACACAAATAGGAATTGTTGAATGGTTCAGAATAGGTGAAAAAGAAAGAGTTGAAAATATACTTTCCGACCTTAAGGCACTCGGCATACAGGAGATACGCACAGGATTTTCATGGGCTGAATGGTATACAAAAGAAGGAGAGGAATGGTATAAGTGGCTTGTTCCCCGCCTGAAAGAAGAAGTAAATATACTCCCCTGCTTCACATATACACCGCCCTACCTGGGCCTTGAACAGAAGGTTTCCTCTCCGCCCCGCAGCCCAAAGGACTATACGGGTTTTCTGGAATCCGTGCTGAAGGTTTTTGACGGCTATTTTGAATGGGCTGAACTCTGGAATGAACCTAACAACCTGAACGACTGGGACTGGAGGCTGGACCCGAACTGGGAGATTTTTACAGAGATGATTGGAGCGGCGGCACAGTACCTGAAGAAAAAAGACATTAAGACGGTCCTCGGCGGAATGTCACCCATCGATCCGAACTGGATTGAACTGCTCTGCCAGAGAAACATCATGCAGCACTTTGATGCCGTGGGTATTCACGCCTTCCCCGGCACGTGGGAATTTGACTGGAGCGGGTGGCCCGATGCAGTAAACAAGGTGCGTGAAGTCTTAAACCGCAACAAAATGAATCCTGAGATATGGATTACAGCAGCAGGCTACTCCACCTGGCGGCACGACGAATTCCGCCAGCTCAGGAATTTCGCAAATTTCTTGGAAGCCCCCGTACAGCGCGCATACTGGCATTCGGCACAGGATATTCATCCCGACCTTCCCTATCAGGAAGTTTTCCACGGCGACGAGCGCCATTACCACTTCGGCCTGAAGTACGCCGACGGGCGTCCAAAGCTTCTTTACCGCGTCTGGGCAAAGGAAGGCCTAAACGGCGTAAAGCATATGGCCAGGTTCGGCACTATTAAAGACACAAACCTGACTGAAAAAGAAAAAGTTATAAATGTAAAGAAACATAAGGCGCCGGGAATTCAGAATCGTAAAAAAGATGAAAACCGCCCTGTGCTCATAACCGGAGGCGCCGGCTTTATTGGAACAAACCTTGCCCACAGGCTTCTTTCTTCAGGAACCCCCGTTATTGTATTCGACAACCTTTCAAGGCCCGGAGTTGAAGAAAACCTGCAGTGGCTGATCAATACACACGGCGATCTCCTTCACGTTAAGGTTGCTGATGTGCGCGACCCGTATGCAGTGCGCGACTCGGTGCAGCAGGCAAAAAGCGTTTTTCATTTTGCAGCCCAGGTGGCTGTAACCACAAGCCTCGAAAATCCGGTAAACGATTTTGAAGTTAACCTGCGGGGAACCCTAAACGTGCTTGAAGCACTCAGGTCCTTAAGTAAACCGATCCCCCTGCTCTTTACTTCCACAAATAAGGTCTACGGTGAGCTGACCGATATTAAGATGCAGAAAGATACCACACGCTATGATCCGGTCGACGAGACAGTAAGAATGCAGGGAATCAGCGAAAAGAGGCATCTCGACTTTCATAGCCCATACGGGTGCTCAAAAGGTTCAGCGGACCAGTATATAATTGACTATGCAAGAATTTACAACATACCCAACGTCGTCTTCCGCATGAGCTGCATATACGGCACGCACCAGTTCGGAACTGAAGACCAGGGCTGGGTGGCTTTTTTCCTCCTTAAGGCTTTAAGAGACGAACCGATTACAATTTACGGCGACGGACTGCAGGTAAGGGATATTCTTTTTGTGGATGACCTGATCGATGCAATGCTGAAAGCCCATGAACAGATAGACATAACACGCGGCAATGCGTACAATATAGGCGGAGGTCCAAAAAACACGGTAAGCCTTGTTGAACTTCTGGATCTGATTGAGCAGCTGCACGGCAAGAAACCTCAAACTAATTTCAGAACCTGGCGCCAGGGCGACCAAAGGTACTATGTTTCAAATACTGAGTCTTTCCGTAGGGTTACCGGCTGGGTTCCGCAGATATCGGCCCCTGAGGGCGTTGAGAAACTATATAACTGGCTCCTTAAGAACAGAAAAACCTCATATCACAGAATGAAAAAGGTGGCGCAATGAATGAAGAAAAACTAAAAACCAAAATTCAGGAAAATATTTCAGGAGAAAAAACTGAAGCTGAAAAAGCTGAAAGCCTTTGGACCGATATAATGCGGAGCGCTATTTTCTCCGGCCCGGGCCAGATTGCCGTAAGGTATGTAGCCAAGCCTGATCCCGCTGAAAATGAAGTACTGATTCACCTTTCAGGATGCGGCCTCTGCTCATCGAACCTCCCTGTTTATGAGGGAAGGCCGTGGTTTAATTATCCCTTTGAACCGGGCTCTCCGGGTCACGAGGGATGGGGTATAGTTGAAGCCGTGGGAACCGACGTCAGGGATTTTAAGAAAGGCGACCGCGTTGCTGCGCTTTCCTACCACGCCTTTGCGGAGTACGATGTTGCCCCGATGGACAGCGTGGTGAAGCTCCCTGAAGAATTAAAGGACAAACCATTTCCCGCTGAACCGCTGGGCTGTGCAATGAATATTTTTAAGAGGAGTGATATTCGGGAAGGCCAGACGATTGCAATAATCGGTATCGGATTTTTAGGCGCCCTTCTTAGTAATCTGGCTTCACTGGCCGGGGCAAGAGTTATTGCAATTTCAAGACGCCCCTTCTCGCTCGAAATTGCCAGAGAGTACGGCGCTTCTGAAACAATACCGATGGATGACCACTGGAGAATAATTGAAGAGGTAAAATCCCTTACAAGCGGTGAATTCTGCGACCGCGTCATTGAAGCAACCGGACATCAGTGGCCTCTGGACCTGGCCGGTGAGCTTACAAAGGTAAGAGGAAAACTTATTGTTGCCGGATATCACCAGGACGGGCCGCGGCAGGTAAACATGCAGCTCTGGAACTGGAGAGGCCTGGATGTGATAAACGCTCATGAACGCGAACAGAAAGTTTACATTGACGGGATCCGTTCGGCAGTTGACGCCGTGGTAAACGGAAAAATGGATCCGTTCCCTCTCATTACACATTCATACGGACTTGATCAGATAGGCGAAGCATTCCAGGTAACAAGCAGCAGACCAGATGGTTTTTTGAAGGCTGTAATTAAATTTTAGTAACAGCAGAAAAGTTTAAGTGAGTCTGAAATAGCTAATAACGGGTGGAAAAGTATGAATAATGAAGCACTGCAAAAAACTTTAAAGGCACCTGCGGCAGTCAAGCCGCGTCTGGGTTTTCTTGGCGTGGGCTGGATCGGAGGAAACAGAATGGAAGCCATGGTTAACAGCGGGAAGGCCAGGGCCCGTTATATTGCAGATCCCGTTAATGAACTGGCGCTTACGGCAAAAAAGCTGGCCCCAAAGGCTGCGGTACTTAAAAACCTCAGAGAGCTCCTGAAAAAAACGGACGTTGAAGGAATTGTAATTGCTACGCCCAGCGCACTGCACGCCGAAGAAAGTATTATGGCACTGGAAGCAGGAAAAGCGGTCTTCTGCCAGAAACCCCTGGGGCGTAATAAAGAAGAGGTAATGCGCGTAATTGAAGCCGCACGGAAGGCGGACCGCCTTTTGGGTGTTGATCTATCCTACAGGTACTTAAACGGCATTCAGAAAATGAAACAGATAGTAAACGACAACGGCATTGGCCACATCTATGCCGTGGATCTTGTGTTCCATAACGCATACGGGCCCGACAAGGAGTGGTTCTATAACCCGCAGCTCTCCGGCGGAGGGTGCGTTATTGATCTGGGAATCCACCTGATCGACCTCGCCCTCTGGATGCTTGGCTATCCGAAAGCAGAAAATATAACAAGCCGCCTTTTTGCCAAAGGCAAAGCATTTAAGGATACAGACAATTGTGTTGAGGATTATGCAGTGGCAAGAATTGACCTCGAAGGCGATACAACGGTGAACCTCTCCTGCTCATGGAGGCAGTCGGCAGGCCGCGACGCGGTAATTGAAGCTTCCTTCTACGGCACCGAAGGAGGCCTGTCACTTAAAAACCTAAACGGAACGTTCTACGACTTTAAGGCTGAACGGTACCGCTGGACGGCACATGAAACACTTGCCGAACCGCCGGAGGACTGGGGACCAGGGGCAGCCTTAAACTGGATTGAACGCCTGGCACAAAGCACGAGGTATGACGCTGAAATTGAACACATAATAAAAGTAGCTGAAGTAATAGATGCAATATATGGAAGAAACACTCCCATTAAAAAAAGTGATTAAGCCCGGGGAGCATGGAAAGAATAGTATAATGGCCGCATTATCATATAATCCTAAAAAATATTCTCAAGTCCGTCGTGTACTCATGACTGCCGATGCGATAGGCGGAGTGTGGACTTATGTGCTTGAACTTTCAGATGCTCTGAAGCCATATGGGATTGAAGTATACCTGGCAACCATGGGAGCTCCTCTCAGCGCCCAGCAGAAAGAGACTATAAATAAAAGAGATAACGTTAAACTCTTTGAAAGTTCATACAAGCTGGAATGGATGGAGGACCCCTGGAGCGATGTGGATGAAGCAGGCAAGTGGCTTCTGGATCTGGAAAAAGCACTCCAGCCCGACATCATTCATCTGAACGGTTATTCACACGCAGTACTCCCCTTCCAGGCCCCTAAACTTGTTGTCGGGCATTCATGTGTTTATTCATGGTACCACGCAGTAAAATACCATGCACCTCATGAGGCGTGGCATGAGTATAAAAGGAAAGTTGCAGAAGGACTTAAAAGTGCGGACCTGGTTACTGCGCCCACAAACTATATGCTTTCTCTTCTGGAACTGCACTATGGAAGTTTCAAATCGGCAGGAGCTGTCTATAATGCCCGCAGGGCAAAAGACTTTCTTCCCGGAATTAAAGAAGATGTTGTTCTTTCTGCAGGAAGGCTCTGGGATGAGGCAAAGAATGTTTCCATGCTGGCTTACATTGCCCCGCGACTTCAATGGCCTGTATATATGGCAGGAGAAAAAGAAGATCCCGAAGGGCGCTTTGTCCAGTTTTTTGACAACGTAAAATTACTGGGAAGACTCTCTTCCAAAGAGCTTGCAGGCAGGATGAAAAGGGCTTCCATATTCGCTCTTCCCGCACGCTATGAACCTTTCGGGCTTTCGCCGCTGGAAGCCGCACTCTCAGGCTGTGCGCTCGTCTTGGGCGACATACCGAGCCTCAGAGAAGTGTGGCAGGATGCCGCATGCTTTGTGAAGCCGGACGACTACAATGCGCTTGAAAAAGCAATAAACACCCTGATTGATAATGAGGATTTAAGGATGAGTAACGTAAAAAAAGTGCGCCGGCGCGCTTTATACTTTACTCCCGAAAGGATGGCCAAAGGGTACCTTGCGCTTTATGAACGCCTGATGGCCAGAAATAAACATAAAGTATTTTATTAGCAAGAACCTAAGATATCATGACTTTTGGGGCGAGCGGCGCTCGCCCCAAAAGTGTACGGTGATGAACAATGATTTTATAATATGAGGGCTGAATGCAGATTGTTCTGTTTTATCACTCGATTGTCTCGGACTGGAACCATGGCAATGCACATTTCCTCAGGGGAATTGTGGCCGAGCTTATGCACAGGGGGCACGAAGTCAAAGTCTTTGAGCCGCAGGGCGGCTGGAGCCTCCAGAACCTGAAAGCGCAGTATGGCGAAGAACCTGTCCGTGAGTTTGAAAGAACCTTCCCGGAGATGAAAAGTACGGAGTATTCACTGGAAACGCTGGACCCGGGCCGTGAGCTTGACGGAGCACAGCTTGTAATTGTCCATGAGTGGAATGATCCGGCACTTGTAGGGAAAATAGGAAACCACAGAAAGTCAAACCCCGGATATAAACTTTTATTTCATGACACACACCACCGCTCGCTTTCTGAACCAGATAGGATGGCAATGTTCGACCTCTCGGGCTACGACGGTGTTCTTGCGTATGGCGAAGTTATAAAGGACATATACCTTTCAAAAGGATGGATTCAAAGAGCGTGGACGTGGCATGAGGCAGCAGACCTCAGAATATTCCACCCCATTGAGGGGGTTGAAAAAACGGGTGACCTCGTATGGATCGGAAACTGGGGGGATGAGGAAAGAACGCAGGAATTATATGAGTACCTGATAAACCCCGTGAGAGAACTAAAGCTGAAGGCGCAGGTTCACGGTGTACGGTATCCCGAAAGCGCCATTGGAAATCTTCATGAGGCAGGAATTGAATATAAGGACTGGCTGCCGAACTATATGGTGCCGCAGGTTTTTGCACAGTTCAAAGTAACAGTCCATATTCCAAGGAAGCCTTATGTGGAAGTCCTTAAAGGCATTCCAACAATCCGCCCCTTTGAGGCTCTCGCATGCGGAATCCCGCTGGTCTCTTCGCCTTGGGAAGATTCGGAAGGGCTTTTTAAAATTGGCGAAGATTTCCTGATGGCACAAAACGGACAGGAAATGAAAAATTATATTAAAGAGATTTTGATGGACAGAAACCTCGCAGAGTCTCTTTCAAGGCACGGGCGCCTCACAATATTAAAACGCCATACGTGCGCTCACCGCGTG
Organism: Syntrophomonadaceae bacterium; assembly: GCA_050259615.1. Taxonomy (GTDB): domain Bacteria; phylum Bacteroidota; class Ignavibacteria; order Ignavibacteriales; family SURF-24; genus JAAXKN01. Next base: position 12,824 of record JBLNAZ010000035.1, read on the forward strand.
GACGAGCTCCTTAACATATTTAAGCAGCTTAGCATTGAGTCAGCCTTCAGGCAGCAAGATGAGCCTTCTTCAGTTCATTCAAATAAAAATGAGAGATTGAAATGAAAAGAGTTTTGAACATTGCTTTCTTCGGTTCGAGCCTGGTTTCAGCGTACTGGAATGGAGCGGCTACATACTATAGGGGTATACTTAAGGCTCTTTATGAAAGAGGCCATAATATTACTTTTTATGAACCCGACTTTTTTGAACGCCAGCAGCACAGGGATATACCCGACCCCGAATATTCAAAAAGCGTGGTCTACCCGGCCTTTGATGAATCCGGCGTAAGAAAGGCTTTAGCGGACGCAGAAAGTTCAGACATAATTATTAAGGCCAGCGGCGTGGGGATTTTTGACGAGCTGCTGGAAAAGGAGGTGCTTAACTTAAGGCACGAAGGATC
>JBLNAZ010000036.1:0-32857 GCA_050259615.1 Syntrophomonadaceae bacterium
ATATGTAATATTAAGCGCTTTGCTCTGGTGGATGTAGATCCTAAAGACATGGAATTAATTAAGAATAAATAATAACTTTTAAGCGGCAAAATAATTATGAGTGATCATCAAATTTCGCACAACATAGACATCAATGAGATTATCTTCGAAGGGAAGAATAAGGAATATGGTGCCTACGTACTGAGAAAAAATTATCATCGATTCCTGTTCCGCGCCTTTGTGATTGCCGTAGTATTCTTCATCCTGAGCGTATCATCGCCGCTGATTATCAGCTTTGTTACGCCCAAGGAAGATATGAAGGTTAACAGAAAGAAGGTCGTTACTATAACCGACCTTGCTCCTCCTCCGTCTATTGACGAGAAGAAGGTAATTGAACAGGTTGAAGCTCCGCCTCCTTTGAAATCAACCATTAAGTTCCTGCCGCCGGTTGTAAAACCTGACGATCAGGTAACTGATGAATATGTTCCTACAGTTGAAGAACTCCATAACGTTGATCCGGGTGCTTCAACTCAGAAAGGACAGGAAGGCGGCGTTGACTACAGTCTTATTGAAGTTCAGGATGCCCCTAAGGAAGAAATCGTAAAAGATGAGAGAAAAGAAGAAGCTTTTACATTTGTTGAGGAAATGCCCTCTTATCCCGAAGGACAGGATGAACTCTTAAGATTTATCAGCTCAAACGTTGTTTATCCTGAAATCGCCAAACGTGCTCAGGTTGAAGGTAAAGTAATGGTGGGCTTCGTTGTTGAAAAGGACGGTTCAATTACCGACGTGAGAGTCGTTAAAGGTATCGGTGCCGGATGCGACGAGGAAGCTGTCAGAGTTACCAAACTTATGGGCAGATGGAGACCTGGAAAACAGAACGGAAAGCCTGTCAGAGTTCGTATGGTAATCCCGTTCCAGTTTAAGTTACAGTAATACCTGTTACTCAAGAGTAATTACTACGACAGAAAAGATGCAGAAAAGTAATGCCTTCGTAAATAAACTCAACCTTTTTACGGGCATTACTATGGTTTTGGTTTATATTGCAGCCGGTTTGTTAGTGCTTTTTGCAAAGTTCATACAACTTAGATTGCAGGATAATTACCGTATTATATTGGGCGTTGCTATTTTAGTGTATGGTGCCTATAGACTCTTTAGAGTTTATAGGAAATATAACGAGCAGAAGGAATCCCAGGAAAATGAGGAAATTTAAACTAACACTACCGGTTATCTTTATACTCTCTTTTTTATTCGGTTGCAGGAGTGAAAACCCGAAAGAGTCTGACACTCCTACAACCGGTAAAATTACTATCAGCGTAGACGAGACTTTCAAGCCCGTCATAGATTCAGAAATTGATACATTCGAAAAGATCTATGAGTACGCAAAGATTGATGTCAACTACAGGCCTGAAGCTGAAGCTATGGCCGACCTGCTTTCAGACAGTGCACGCCTGGTTATCCTTACCCGCAAGTTCACAAAGGAAGAAAACAGCTACTTTGAAAAAAGGGAGATCGCCCCTATCGTCAGAAAAATAGCCTATGACGCTATTGCTGTAATTGTGAACAATGCGAATACGGATACCCTTATGAGCATGCAGAATTTCCGTGATATTATGAGCGGAAAAATCTCCCGCTGGAGCGGTGTGAGCGGCAAGTCAGCTCTGTCAAATATTCAAATTGTATTTGATAATCAGAATTCAAGCACTGTCAGGTACGTTAAGGAAAAAATTAATAATTCGCCCCTTGCTAAAAGTACTTACGCCGTAAAGGATAACCCTTCGGTTGTCGATTATGTATCGAAAAACCGCAACGCTGTGGGTATAATTGGAGTTAACTGGATCAGCGACAAAGCCGATACACTTACACACGGTTTTCTTAAGAAGATTAAAGTTGTTGCCCTGGCTTCCGATACTGCCCAGGCCGGCGAATATTATCAGCCTTACCAGGCCTATATCGCACAGAAGATCTACCCCCTGTGGAGGGAAGTTTACGTCCTGAGCGGTGAGGCACGTGCAGGACTCGGTTCAGGCTTTATATCATTTTTGGCCAGCGACCGCGGCCAGCGAATTATCCTGAAATCCGGGCTCGTGCCTGCGACTATGCCTGTCAGATTAGTTGAAATTAGAAGTGAAAATATCAACATAACCAAATAATATAGACAAATGAAAAGACTCAATAATTTATCACTAGCTGATACTATTAAACTCATTATCGTAACACTTGTTGCGGTTAGTGCACTAAATGCCCAGGATATCAAACAGGGTGTTAGGCTCCTTAACGTGGAAAAATATACCGAGGCCAGAAACTTCCTGGATAATCTGGTTAAAAGTAATCCCAAAAATGCTGAAGCCTATTACTACCTAGGCAAGCTTGATATTAAAGAGGGTAAAACCGACCAGGCACAGGCTGACTTCCAGAAGGGTTTTGATGCCAATAAGGAAAATGCCCTTAATCTGGTTGGACTCGGACAGGTTCAGCTTATTAAGAATGACTCTTCTGCCGCTATTAAACAGTTTGAAGAGGCTTTAGATATGACCAATTCTAAAGACGCTAATATCATGATAGCTATTGCAGATGCTTACCTCGGCTCGGATACAAAGAACTTCGGAAGACCTCTGTCGCTTTTGTCAAAGGCAAAAACCGTCAGCAAGAAAAATCCTGCTATCTTCGAACGTCTTGGCGATATTTATCTGAGACTGGTTAACGGCAGCATGGCTATTCAGAACTACCAGACAGCAATAGATTACGATTCAACTTATGTCCCGGCATATATCGGTATCGGTCAGATTTATGCAAAAATCAAAAATTACCCTGATGCTGAAGCAAATTTTACAAAAGCTGTTACTGTTGATCCTGCTTTCGCTCCTGCATTCAAGGAGTTCGGCGAATACTATTATTCGCGCAAGGATTATGTGAAAGCCGCTGAAATGTACAAAAAGTACATTGATAATTCAGAACCGACAAACGAAAAGCTCGTACGCTATGCCACTATGCTCTATCTTGCAAAGGACTATAACACTGCTATTAATGTTATCAGTCAGGTAACTGAAAAAGGCGGCAAGCCAGATGCACAGCTTCAGCACATTCTTGCATATTCATACTTTTCAATTGACGATGCACAGAAGGGTATCCCTGCATTTAACCAGTATTTCCAGATGGCTGATCCAAAAGAAATCACTTCTACTGACTATGACTATCTTGGCAAACTGCAGGTAAAGGCCGGAAACGATTCACTTGCAATCGAAAACTATAAGAAAGCAATTGCACTCGATTCTACACGCACCGACCTGCACGGCGATATGGCTTCTATCTATTTTAAGGATAAAAAATGGGAAGATGCGGCAAAGGAATATGAACTTAAAGAGAAAGCTTCAGGAAAACCTTTGAAAGTAGTTGAATACTACAACCTTGGACAGGCTTATTACAAGATGAGCAATTTCAAGATGGCTGATACTACTTATGCAAAGATGATAGGGCTCAGCCCGGACCAGCCGATCGGCTACTACTACAGGGCGCTCAGCAACGCACAGCTCGATCCTGAGTCAGAACAGGGACTCGCAAAGCCATACTATGAGAAGTTCATTGAGGTTGTTACTAAGATGACGCCCGACCAGCAGGCCAAGTTCAAGAATCACCTCATTGAGGCTTATTCTTATCTTGGATACTTCTATTACCTGAAAAAAGATAACGCTACTTCGCGTCAGTATTGGGTAAAGGTACAGGAGCTGGATCCTGAAAATAAACAGGCACTGGAAGCTCTCAAGGCTTTGAAATAAGATTTATTGATAATTGTTTTTGAAAAAGGGAAAACCCAAAAAAGGTTTTCCCTTTTTTTATGCGCTTGCTTTCAGGCTAGTTTTAAGATAAAAATCCGGCCAGTTTGGAAAAAACCCTTTCAAAGGATTCACTTACCTTGTCTTCTATCTGCTCTTTCAGGGGGAAGGGTTCCTCGTGCCTGTAGTCGTAAGAAAAGTCCTCTATATCCACACAGATTGGTATATCCCTTAAGCGTCCCTTTAAGGTATTCAGTATCTCATAGGAAGGAATGACGGTGTCTTTCTCCAGGGCTACGGCGTATATTCTTTCATGCAGGCATTTAAGCATCCGTTCCCTGTGCTCACTCAGTTTATTATAATTCAGAAGGCTCAGGAAATTCCATCCTTCAGGATGTTCCGAAGAAAGAAAATGCCCCAGCCACGCGTCCGTCTTCAGGTGCATTTCCATGTAACCTACAATATACCTGTAAAGAGCCTGTTCGGTTTCGCTGTCCATTATAAACTTGCAGACAGGTGTAAGGCGGCTGAAGACTGAACCGCTGCAGAACAGGCAGAGCCTGGAGTTTTCAAAGGAGTTGTCTTTATTTGTCATCAATAGCGTCTTTGCAAGCAGGCCTCCAATGGAGTATGCAAAGATGTCAAACTGCGCCTCAGGTAATATCAGAGGGTGTTTGCCAAGCCTTATTTCCTCCACCAGCTGTATTACGTCATAATAGCTTTGCAGTCCCGACCATATGAAGCGCTGCGGTTTTATATGCAGGCGTGTACTGATAGCGGCATTTACTAAAGATGAACCTATAATTTCGGGATAATATTTCCTTCGCGCATTGCTGACGTCGGACATCAGGTAGCGGTCGCTCCATTCGCGCGGGGCCCTGTTCATATGAAATGCAATGGGGAAGAGTACAACAGTCTTACCGGTCTGTTCCATGAGGCGGTATGCCCAGGGATAGTACTTATGCCAGTTCTTCTCGTTAAAACCGTGGAAAAGCAGTATTACACTTCTGCTTCTACCTTCTCCCGCAGGCTTAAAAATATGGTACCTGAATTTAATATTATCCTGTACATGTGCATCATGCACATCCAGGGCAGGGCTCTGCACCATTTCGGTATTATTCTGATGAAAAGCCGCCTTTGCAGTGAAAGAATGCTGTTCGCATTTGTGCTCTTTTTCTCCGGGAAGTATTCCGGAATTTATGGACTGGAACGTTAAATTATGTACTTCCAGCTTTTCATCAACCGGTATAAAATCTTCCTCAAAATTTACTTTCTGTTTCAGCAGCGAAAATAGTTCGAAATATTTCATGGTGTTTTATTGCTTTTGATAGTTTACAGATATGAATTTGAAGCCTTTTGGGGAGCCTGAAAAAGGTAAAAAGTGCACTGGTAAAATCATAATTAACTCAATATTAATGAAGTTTGTTATAAGAGACATCACCCTTTCCCCGTAAAAAGCGGGGAAAGGGATCTGATACATTTACAATTTTATGAATTCTACTCTTCTGTTGTTTGCTTTACCCGAAGGCGTATTGTTCTCTGAGACCGGTTCAGATTCACCTTTGCCGTCCGTATCCATGCGGGAGGCCTCGATGCCGAATTCCGTCTGGAGGGCATTTTTAACAGAAACTGAACGTTTCTTTGAAAGATCGAGGTTTGCCTGATCTGCGCCGTCGCTGTCCGTGTGCCCCACAATTTTAACTTTTACGCTGGAATTCTCCTTTAGCACGCCGGCTATTTCCTTTAATGTGCCGTATGATTCCGGCTTTATCTTGTCGGAGCCCGAGTCAAAGGTAATTCCGCGTGTTACGAGCTTCCCCTCGGTTAAAAGCTTGTTTCTCATGTCGGGAGCCCCAACCGCAAAGCGTACATTTGAGAAAAGGACCTCATATGCGTCAGGCGTCTGATCGTCGAAATACCAGAGTCCTATCTTGAAAATGTCATATGGAGCGGGAGTCATAAACCTGGGCAGGTCATATATTTTTTTATTGTCAATCCAGACCCTGTAGCGCTGTTTCTGGACAGATATTGAAAGTCTGACAATTTTGCCCATTTTACCGACAGTGATATTATCGTCAATTTCAGAGCTGACGCCGCCGGATTCACCTCCGTTTATATAGTTTTTAGCCATAAAGAGTGAAGATTCTTCTTTCTTTATTCCAAAATCAAAATTGCTTACGGTTCTTCCCGAACAGAATTCATAAGCATGCTGTAAATACTCGTTGGTACCCTCGGTGGAAATAATACAGAAGTTTATATTCCCGATGTTAACAACGTCTTCCGGAGTATAGTAAACCATATCCAGCTCGATTGTGTAGTTCTCAGGAAAAGGCTTTGGAAAATCGGGTACATAGAGCGAGCCATTTTTTGCTTTCAGCCATTTGCCCGGGTATTTGTTTGTTGTTACAATCTCACCTGTACCGTTCGTATTCCACCTTGCCGGAAAGTCTCCTATGTTATCCATTGAAAAGTCCTCAAAGAAGAGCACCTTTTCGCCGGGGACAAAGTCGTATTTTGAATAGCTCTTCAGGCTTATTTCAGAAGTTTTTGGCTGGTCCTCATTCTGTGAGTTTTTCTGGTTTACCCGCACCTGTTCATCTTCAGAAGCGGTTTTCTTATTCGTGGATTTTACTTCGGTGCTTTCTTCATCGTTACTGTCAGTGGCTTCCTTTTCAGCTTCATCTAACCCCTTATCAATTGCCTCATCCGTCTTTTCATCGGCCTTCTGTTCTGCTTTTTCCTTAATTTTACCCAGAATATCTATCTGGGAGAGCGTTTCACCGGGCAAAAAAAGACAGATGAGAGCCGCCGCCAACAATGCAATAAATGATTTCATCGACTACCCCTTATATATTTTTAGATTGAGAAGTTTTCAGGGATAAAAAGTAGAAAGTGCACCGGATAAACTACAAAGTAAATAGGAAAAAGTAAAAAGGAAAATCGCAGTGAGCAATAATCAGGTTCAGTATAAATCTGTTGAATAAATACATTGAAAATGAGTTAAGTATAAAATATCTTTTAAACCTCAATAATTTAGAATTTGTCAAATAGGTCCAGATAGAAAGTACCCGGTCGATACAGTGTAGATCTAATCTGAAACTGCCGCACCAAAAATTATTTTCTGTAGTTGGGTATTTTTGGGTCAAAAAAGAAAATCCAGTCCCAAGCATTTAATAAAACCTGCTATAAAACAGCCGGGCTGGTTAGTAAATCAAGGAAAGGAAATGAGTAAATCAATTAAAAGAATTGTTCTTGCAGCAACTGTAATTCTTATAATTTTAATAATTGCGCTGCCGAAAATGTCATTCCTGAAGGGCGAGTCTAAAAGATCCTCTGCCGAAGGCAAAAAAGGCGGAAGAATGGGTATTTCGGTGGAAGGCTTTGTGGTAACGCCGGGAAAGCTGAACGACAGAATAGTCTCAACCGGCACCGTTCTGGCAAACGAGGAAGTGCAGCTTAAGAGTGAAGTATCCGGAAAAATTACAAAAATTTTGTTCAGGGAAGGGAGCTTTGTTAAAAAGGGCTCGCTTCTCGTAAAGATAAATGATGCCGACCTTCAGGCGCAGCTTACAAAGGCAAATTATAAGCTTCAGCTAGCAAAGGATAAGGAATACCGCCAGAAAATGATGCTGAAGAGGGAAGCCATAAGCCAGCAGGATTACGACGCCGCACTTAATGAGTTTCAGTCGCAGCAGGCCGATATTCAGCTCCTTAAGGCACAGATTGATAAAACGGAAATCCGCGCTCCTTTTGACGGAATTGTTGGACTTAAAGCCGTCAGCGAGGGAAGTTATATTGCCCCCACGGATAAAATAGCCTCGCTTCAGAGCATAAATCCGGTAAAAATAGATTTTTCAATTCCTGAAAAATACTACAGCACCGTTAAAAACGGAACACAGATCAACTTTAAAATCCAGGGATCCGACAAGCTCTTCAGCGGGAAAATATATGCCGTTGAACCGAAGATTGACCCTGATTCAAGGTCGCTTCAGATCAGGGCAATCAGCCCAAACGACAAATCCGAGATTTATCCGGGCGCATTTGCCAATATTGAAATTGTTCTAAGAGAGATCGGCAACGCACTTATGATACCTACACAGGCGCTGGTGCCGGACTTCAAGGGTCAGAAGGTATTTGTTGCTAAAAACGGTAAGGCCCTTTCAATACCAGTTTTTACAGGCATCCGCCAGGAAAGCACAATACAGATAACCGACGGCTTGAATGAGGGTGATACGGTTATTACTACCGGACTCCTTCAGTTAAGGCCTAATATGCCGGTAAGGATTTCAAGGGTTAATCAATAATATTTCAGGACTCCTCCATATATCATATGTGGACATAGAAATTAAGAAGTGAACAGGAAATGAGTTTATCATCATTAAGTATAAAAAGACCCGTACTGGCTATTGTTATGTCAATAGTGATTATTTTGTTCGGGTTTATAGGGTATACATATCTTGGAGTGCGTGAGTATCCAAGCGTGGATGCGCCCATTATTACAGTGAGCACCAGTTACACGGGTGCCAATGCCGAGGTAATTGAATCCCAGATAACTGAACCTCTGGAAGAGTCGATTAACGGCATTGCAGGTATCCGTTCTCTCACATCAGTAAGCAGCGAGGGAAGAAGCTCCATAACAGTTGAGTTTACACTGGACGTGGATCTGGAGACTGCCGCCAACGACGTTCGCGACCGCGCAGCCAGGGCAGTCAGGAACCTTCCGCCCGATTCCGATCCGCCGGTGGTTGCAAAGGCAGATGCCGATGCAGGTTCAATATTTCTTCTGACTATAAAAAGCGACACCAAAAACCTCATTGAGCTCAGCGATATAGCAAATAACCTTTTCAAGGAAAGGCTTCAGACCATACCCGGTGTAAGTACGGTGCAGGTGTGGGGCGAGAAAAGGCCTTCAATGAGGCTCTGGCTGGATCCGGCAAGGCTGGCTGCATATGACCTTACGGCTTTAGACGTAAGAAACGCTCTTACCAGGGAAAACATTGAGCTTCCGTCAGGCAGAATTGAAGGTGCAAATACAGAGCTTACAGTAAGGACCTTAAGCCGCCTTCAGACAGAAGATGACTTTAACGATCTTATTATTAAAGATGAAGGCGGGAATCCTGTCCGCCTGAAGGACGTGGGCGAAGCAGTGCTCGGTCCGGAGAATGAGCGCTCGATTATGAAGCGCGACGGCGTTCCCATGGTGGGTATAGGCGTTGTGCCCCAGCCGGGTTCAAACCAGATAGATATTGTCGACAAAGTTTATAAGTCACTCGATCAGATTAAAAGGGATCTTCCGAAGGATGTAAAATTTGACGTAGGGTTTGACAATACGCAGTATATCAGAAGGTCGATTACCGAGGTTAAAGAGACAATTTACATAGCCTTGGGGCTGGTTATTCTTATCATCTTTGCGTTCTTAAGGGACTGGCGTACAACACTTATTCCTATTGTTGCCATTCCGGTATCCTTAATCGGGGCCTTCTTTATAATGTACCTGATGAACTTCTCAATTAACGTTCTGACACTCCTCGGCATTGTACTTGCAATAGGCCTCGTGGTGGATGACGCCATTGTGGTGCTCGAGAATATATATTCAAAAGTAGAGCAGGGGATGCATCCTCTGGAGGCCGGTGTAAAGGGCTCGGCAGAAATATTCTTTGCCATTGTTTCAACAACTATTACGCTGGCCGCGGTATTCCTGCCCATTATATTCCTTCAGGGTATGACGGGAAGGCTTTTCAGGGAGTTTGGTATTGTGGTTGCAGGCTCGGTTCTAATTTCGGCATTTGTTGCTCTTACGCTTACGCCAATGCTTAGCACAAAGATCCTGAAGCCCAGGGCAGGCCATAACTGGTTCTACAGAAAAACAGAGCCTTTCTTTGTATGGCTTTCAGATACATATAAGAACGCACTTGACAAGTTTATGTCTAAGCGCTGGCTGGCATTTGTTATCATGGCCGTCTCGGCAGCAGCCATCCTTTTTATCGGCGGCGGCCTGCAGAGCGAGCTTGCGCCTCTGGAGGACAGGAGCCAGCTGAGAGTTTCATCTACAATGCCCGAAGGCGCATCTTACGAGATGATGGATAATTACATGAACCAGCTTGCACAGTTTGTGCAGGATACCGTTTCCTCAAGCCAGACGATCATTTCAATGACTGCAGCAGGCTTCGGCTCAAGCGGTGTAAACTCCGGCTCGGTCAATATAATTCTGAAAGACAGGGAAGGCAGAACCAAAAGCCAGCAGCAGATATTTGAAGAATTGTCCTCTGCCTTCAGAAAATTTAATGCTGCAAGAACTATAGTAGTACAGGGACAGACAATCGGCGGATCGCGCGGGGGCATGCCCGTTCAGTACGTGCTTCAGGCGCCAAATTCGCAGAAGCTCAGGGAACTGCTGCCGAAGTTCTATCTTGCTGCCAGCCAGGACCCGACATTCAGCATAGTGGACGTGAACCTGAAATTTAACAAGCCCGAACTTGTAGTTTCAATTGACCGCGACAGGGCGCGCAGCCTAGGGGTTTCAGCCGTTGATATTGCGCAGACACTCTCTCTTGCATTCAGCGGACAGCGCTTCGGATACTTTATCATGAACGGCAAGCAGTACCAGGTTATAGGACAGGTAAAAAGGGCCGACAGAATTGAACCCCTTAACCTGAAATCCTTATTTGTTAAAAATTCCAAAGGTGAACTGATTCAGCTGGATAATCTTGTGTCTCTTAAGGAACAGATTAATTCACCTCAGCTCTACCGTTTTAACAGGTATACCGCTGCAACTGTCTCTGCAAACCTGGCTCCCGGCAAGACCATAGGCGATGGTATAAAAGCCATGGATGCTATTGCCAAAAGGGTGCTCGACCCTTCGTTTTCGACCGCGCTAAACGGGCCTTCGAAGGACTTTGCGGAAAGCTCCTCAAGCCTTATGTTTACCTTTATGCTGGCGCTTGTGTTAATTTATCTCATTTTAGCGGCGCAGTTTGAAAGCTTCCGCGACCCGCTTATAATAATGTTTACAGTGCCGCTGGCCCTTGCAGGTGCGCTCATATCTTTATGGTATTTTAACCATACCATGAACATCTTCAGCGAGATCGGCATGATAATGCTTATAGGACTTGTAACCAAAAACGGTATTCTTATAGTGGAATTTGCAAACCAGAGAAGAGCGCAGGGTCTTCCGCTTCTGGAAGCTGTTAAGGATGCCGCTGTAGCCCGATTCCGCCCTATTATCATGACAAGCCTTGCAACAATCCTCGGCACACTGCCTATTGCACTGGCTTTAGGCTCGGGCGCAGGGAGCAGGGTTTCCATGGGTGTTGCGGTAATCGGAGGACTCATTTTCTCCACGTTTCTTACACTTTTTGTTGTTCCTGCAATTTATTCGTACCTCTCGCCCAAGGGTGAGGTGGTAAGCAACGTTACTGAGGACTTTTCAGGCAAAAAGGAAAAAGAAGAAAACGAGTTTGCAACAAAGTAAATTATAACGCGGGGTTGAGGCCGCCTCACCCCTTATCTTCTGAATTCTTAATAATGTTCTAATTTGAAATTACGGATTATTGATTATGTTGAAATATCTGGTTCCCCTGGTTCTCCTTTTCAGTATAAAGGTTTTCTCGCAGGAAGCTCTTTCTTTAGAGAAAGCAGTAAAGATAGGACTTGAAAATAATTTTTCCATCAAAATCGCAAAAAATGACATAAGCATTGCGCAGAATAACGTAACACCCGGCAACGCAGGCTTTCTACCCAGGCTCGATGCTACGGCTTCAGAAAGCAACAGCATGAACAAAACCCACCAGGAGTACTCAACAAACGGTGCGGTTGTAGATAAAAATAATGCTACTTCAAACACTCTTTCAGCAGGTGTTGCCCTCAGTTGGACGATCTTTGACGGAATGAATATGTTCATTAACTTCAACCGTCTGCGTGAACTTAACGTGCAGGGCCAAATTAACGCCCGTGCCACCGTGGAAAACAATGTTGCTTCGATTATGGGCGGTTACTATAATGTTGTCAGCATACAGCAGACCATAAGGGCAATTCAGGATGCGCTAAGAATATCCGAGGAAAGAGTAAAGATCGCACAGGATAAGTATAACCTGGGATCAGGCTCGAAACTTGAACTACTGCAGGCTAACGTGGATCTTAATGCCGACAGATCGAACCTCCTCAGGCAGCAGCTTAACCTGGCACAGGCAAAGGTGGGCTTAAACCAGCTTATGGGTCTTGAAAGCACAAGGGATTTTCTGATTAAGGATACCATAGTCATAAATACAAAGATGGATTATAGTTTACTCCGCGACAGGATTGTAAACGAAAACAGCTCGCTAAAATTTGCCGGTAAGAACGTTTCAATTGCCTCACTGAACTTAAGCGGTCTCAGGTCACTGTGGTACCCTACACTCGGGGTATTCTTAAACTATAACTTTTCGCGCCAGGAATCGCAGGCAGGAATATACAGGATCAATCAGAATAACGGTCTTACTTACGGCCTTAACCTGTCGTTTAATATCTTCAACGGTTTAAATACTTCGCGCCAGATTGAAAACGCCAGGATCAGCCTTATGAGCAGCCAGCTCCAGTTTGACGACCTGAAAAACCGTCTCGAATCCTCCTTTGAGCAGGAGTACACAAACTACAGCAATAACCTGCAGCAGGTGAAAATGGAAGAAGAAAACCTGGACGCAGCACGCCAGAATGCAGAAATTGCACTCGACCGTTTTAAGTACGGCAGCTATTCATCGCTTGAACTGAGTGTTGCACAGAAATCGTACCTCGATGCCGAAAGCCGGCTTGTATCTGCACAGTATGCCGCTAAAAGAAGCGAGATAGAACTGATGAGACTGAGCGGCCAGATCATCAAATAAGAATTTCAGCACCTTAAAAATTTGCAGCCCGAAATTGACACAATTTCGGGCTTTTTTTATTTTCTGAATCGCCGCGAAATTGCTATTTTGTAATATCAGCGGCGGAGTATCCGGATAAAACTTGAGCGGGGCTGGATTTTGCCGGAGCTAATAATGCCGCAAAATTATAGTTTATTCCCTGATGAACTTTATAGAAAGGAATATTTTATGCAGAAGATTATCCCAAGTCTTTGGTTTAACGGCAATGCCGAAGAGGCAATGAATTTTTATACATCTGTATTTAAGAATTCAAAAGCCGGACAGGTTTCATACTATGGAGAAGAAGGACCCGGCATTAAGGGTAAACCAATGGTTGTAACATTCCAGCTGGAAGGCCTTGAATTTATGGGCATAAACGGCGGTCCGCAGTTTACTTTTACCCCGGCTGTATCCCTCTTTGTAAACTGCTCCTCCGGAGAGGAAATGGATGAACTCTTTACAAAACTTTCCGACGGGGGGCGTGTTCTTATGGAACCCGGCAACTATTCGTTCAGCGAAAAGTTTGCCTGGTTTGACGATAAGTACGGAATTTCCTGGCAGGTTAACTTTGCCGGCAAAACAGATAATTATAAGCAGAAGATTGTTCCTTTCCTGATGTTTGTGGGTGAAGCGCACGGAAAAGCCGAGGAGGCCGTAAGGCTGTTTACTTCATTATTCGATAATTCGGAAATAACTTCTGTTGAACATTGGGGACCCGGTGAAAATGAGCCCGAAGGCACAATGAAACAGGCCAGGTTTTTACTCTCAGGTCTTGAGTTTATTGCCATGGACAGCAGCCTGGCTCACCCGTTCACATTTACTCCTGCTTTTTCTTTTCTCGTTAACTGCCGCGACCAGAAGGAAGTTGACAGGTTCTGGGATAAGCTATCCGAAGGCGGAAAAAAGGGGCAGTGCGGATGGCTTGAAGACCGCTACGGAATTTCATGGCAGATTGTTCCTGAAGACCTGGGTAAACTGATGAGTGATAAGGATCCCGAAAAAACAGCCAGGGTCAGACAGGCAGTGCTGAAAATGAATAAGCTGGAAGTTGAGAAATTAAAAGAAGCATATGACGGCCAGAGATGAAATGAAAGTATCTATTGCGCATTTAACACGGGTTAAATGCGCAAAAGAATTCTCTTATAAATATTCTTCCAGGTAGTTCAGATCCTTATGGTACGACTCTTCCATGTAGTAAAGCGATATGAAGGCAATTACAAGCGAAACAGCACCCACTATCATTGCGCTGTTGATAATGCCTAAGTGACCCTTTAGAGCTGTAAATGAAAGTGTAATTGGAACCGTTGAACCCCTGACAAAGTTTGGCACTGTGGTTGTAACTGTTGCCCGGAGGTTGGTGCCGAACTGCTCGGAGGCTATGGTTACGAATACAGCCCAGTACCCGATGGAAATTCCTATCATTAGGCAGAGTATATAAAAGTAAGCGGGGGATGCCCCATAGGAAAACAGATATACAAGCACAAGAACGGCCGTCATTGTAAGAAATGTATAAACCACTTTCTTTCTGCTTTTAATGAGCTGGCTTCCGAAGCCGCTTGCAATATCTCCGAATACAAGCCCCAGATAAGTAAACATGATGGCGCTGCCGGCTGAAATGGGTCCTGTAATTCCAAGCGTTCTTCCGAATTCAGGGGAGAAGGTGATGAGTACGCCTACAACAAACCACGTGGGCAGCCCTATCAGTATGCACTGCAGGTACTTAAAGAGCCTTTTTCTGGAAGTAAAAAGACTGATGAAATCCCCCTTACGCACGTTCATAGATTTGATGGATGAATACATGCCTGATTCGAACATCTTAATTCTTAATATAAGCAGTACAAATCCCAGGCACCCGCCGACAACGTACGCTGTAGTCCAGGGGAGAAAGTCTCCAACCAGAGCTGCCGTAACGGAGCCCAGAATGCCTACTGAGGCAACAATTGCAGTACCGTAGCCCCTCAGTCTCTGCGGAAGAGTTTCACTAACAAGTGTTACTGCTGCACCCAGTTCTCCAGCAAGCCCTACACCCGCCAGAAAACGCATTAAAGCGTATGCATCGGGGGTTCTTACGAAGGCATTTGCAATATTGGCTACAGAATAGAGGAAAATGGAGCCGAAGAGGACGGATATCCTGCCTTTTTTATCCCCCAGGATTCCCCAGATTATGCCTCCAATGAGCATACCCGTCATCTGCATGTTAAGCAGGTAAACCCCCGTACTTACCAGGGCGTCGCCTGATACGCCGATTGACTTTAAGGAAGGTACCCTTACAATACCAAAGAGCAGAAGGTCGTACATATCAACAAAATAACCCAGAGCAGAAACAATAATAGTTATGTTGACCAGTGCTTTAAGATCTTCAAACCTGGAATTATTCATTTTATTTTCCTTCAGCGGATTTATTTATTCAGCTATAACATTAAGAGCTGTAAATACTGTCTTAAAGAAAGTTTTGCAAAGATAATATTTAACAATACAAATAGAAAATACAAATTTTATAAATTTTTACACTGCATCATATTTACTTTAATGATTAGTTTTCTATTAGTCAGATATTTATCTCTTTAATGACGAAAGCTTTAATGATATTTTTAATGCCGATTACGTATAAATTCATACTGCATTACCCGAGGAAAGAAGATACATGAAAAAGACCGTTTTTCTGATAGTTATTGTACTATTGGCGGCCATAAATATATACCCGCAGAAGGTTATCGGATACTATAGCTCAGACTACGCTTCAATGCCGTATTCAGCCATTCCGTATTACAGCCTTACTCACATTTGTCACGCATTTATAAAGCCAGATGCCGACGGGTCGCTTATTGTCAAACCCGGATTTATTTACAAAGAGCTCGTTGAAACGGCGCATCTTAATAATGTAAAGGTACTTATCTCTATTGGGGGATGGGACACCGTTGCTGCAAAGAATTTCAGAACGTTAGCCGGAAATCCCTCCCTCAGGAAAAGATTTGTTTCTGAGGTAACAAATTTCTGCAAAATAAACCGCTATGACGGGGCTGATATTGACTGGGAATACCCGGACGCGCGTGACGCCGAAAACTATGTTGCTCTTATCAGGGAATTAAGAAAATCCTTTAAGGCTGCCGGTATACCGCTTATTACGGCCGCAATGCCTTCACAGGATTTCAGAAACGGCTATAATATCGCTCAGCTTAAGGGACTGCTCAACTGGTTCAGCATTATGACGTACGACTTTGCGGGGGCCTGGGAGGAAAATGCTTACCATAATTCGCCTCTTTATCCTTCGGCCAGGCAGACGGGATCTATTAATAACAGCATGCAGTACTACCTTTATAAAGGCGTGCCCAAATCAAAACTTATGATAGGTATGTCTTTTTACGGCTACAGGATGAACGCATCTGATATCTATCAGAAACTTTCAGATAAAGTAGTGCCTTCTGTCAGCTATACTGTTGCCGAATCATTGAAGAAATCATCTGACTGGGAATACAAGTGGGATAAGGCCTCCATGGCGCCGTACCTTCAGAATAAGGCCAGAACCCAGGTTATTACTTACGATGATGCGGCTTCAGTAAAATTAAAATGCCAGTATGTGAAGAAAAACGGCTTCGGAGGCGCAATTATCTGGGAACTGCATAAAGACTACAACGGCACTAATTCTTCCTTAATGGCAGTAGTTGCAAAAACCCTCAAATCCAAATCCGGATCGGGAAAAGCCAAACGGTAATCCATTCAGCAGATAAGTAACCAGCCGGATGTGCAGCTAAATTTTTTTTTGGATCTTTTTTTATCATTAATCAGGACAGGTATGTTTATGAGGAAAGTTCTTTTACTGTTTTCTTTTATTCTATTATTAACTGTTAGTCTTTCAGCCCAGAAAGTTGTAGGTTATTATTACGGCAGCTATTCAACGTATCCTCCTTCGGCTATACAGTTTGAAAATCTTACTCACATAAATCACGCATTTATTAGTCCAAATGCAGATGGTACACTTAGTATTCCAAGCTGGTATTTGCTGCCCAGTCTTATTACTGAAGCCCATAAGCACGGGGTAAAGGTGCTGGCTGCTCTCGGCGGCTACGACCTGACTGCTGATGCCAACTTCAGAACGCTTGCAGCCAGTGCCACAGCCAGAAAGAATTTTGCTTCCAAACTAGTGGATTTCTGTAAACAATACGGCTACGACGGTGCAGATCTCGACTGGGAATACCCGAAAGGGGCTGATGCAGCAAATTATGTTTCGATGGTAACGGAAATCAGAACGGCATTTACTGCTGCGGGTATACCGCTTTTAAGTGCGGCACTTCCTTCAACCGACTGGAACAGCGGTTATGACATAGCAAAGCTGAAAACCCTGCTTGACTGGTTCGGTATTATGACCTATGACATTGGCGGTACCTGGGAAAAAGCGGTATATCACACATCTCCATTGTATCCATCCCCGCAGGCCTCGGGATCTGTAGACAACAGCGCCCGGTACTATGCCGGTAAGGGAATGCCTAAAGATAAGATGCTTACAGGCATGGCTTTTTACGGCTACAAATATACCGCCACAGGTATGTATCAGAGCCACACGGCAGGCGAAGGCTCCTCGATAACGTATATCAACGCGGAGGCATTAAGGAACTCCACTGACTGGGATTACTTCTGGGATAATACTGCAAAAGTCCCTTATCTGCAGAATAAGGCACGCACGCAGATAGTTTCTTACGATGATACAGCTTCCATCCGGCTTAAATGTGATTATATCAGGAGTAATAACCTTGGCGGCACAATAATATGGGCTCTTCATCATAGCTATAACGGTACTACTTCACCTCTTCTGGTGACCATAGGGAAAAATCTCATAAAGACTGTTGGTGTTGAAGAACAGGCTGCGCTTGCACCCAAGTCCTATGAGCTCAAAAACTATCCCAATCCCTTTAATCCCGTAACCACCATAGCCTACACTGTTCCGGCAAGCGGATTTGTCAAAATAAGCGTCTACGATATGCTGGGGCGTCTTATTCAGGATCTCTTTAGCGGTGAAAAGGGGCCAGGGGAGTACAAAGTTTCCTTTGACGCATCAGGCCTTGAAAGCGGCATCTATTTCTGCCGTTTAAGCTCAGGCAGTTACGTGCAGATTCAGAAGATGGTTCTTCTTAAGTAACAAGATATTAGCCCCGAAAGGGGCTTGTTTTTTTTGGGGGGGAATGCAATCCCGCCATTTACTTCTGCTTCAATTGAGATAAATATACCGGCTCTCAGCGAAGGCTTAGCTGCTTTTTCTTTTTAAATGGAATGAGCATAGGGACTTCCCTTTGATAACTTTCATATGCGCTTCCGAATTCAAGCAGGAGCTTTTTTTCTTCAAGCACTGTTCCGATTATTACATAGACTGTCAGTATAAAATTGACAACTATGTCAACCAGAGTAAAAGTTATGCACCATAAAAATATGATGAGCGCCAGGTACATTGGATGCCTTACCACGCCAAGCAGGCCGTTCTTTTTAAGTCCGCTGCCGGAATTCTTATTGCCGGGCTTTGCAAGTTCCATTAACTGGCGGATGCCGAAGAAATGCAAGGGGTCGTAGCTGAAGAAGAAAGCCCAGAAGAATATGAGAAGTGAGCCTGAAAGAAGCACGTAACGTATTATTGTCCAGGGCAGGGAATATGTCAGAATAATCTCATCTTCCAGCCGGTCGGTATAGCCGATAAGCCATATGAGAAGAAAAAGTGAGAGCACGACATAAAAAAGCCTGAAGAAGGCATAATAGCTCTTTAGCAGGCGGGTTAAAAAATTTGTAAATGATATGCTGATAAGAAAGCTGTGCAGCGCGCAATAGCCCGCCCAGAGAAGGGCAATGGTCAGATATTTCATTTCACACCTCAGTTTGTTCAGATCACGCCAAACACCAGAGAAACGAGGCCTTTCAGCCATAATTATCCCAAAAAAATGCTTAATTTCAACAGTAATATTTCTGTTATAAGTCCAGATTAAAAGAATTTTGCGGCATCACTTGACAATTGAATTTAAGCGTCATATATTTCGGTATATAACGAAACGAAAAATATTATGATATTAGAAGAAAAAGCAAAACTGTTTAAGGCCCTTTCCGACCAGAACCGTCTGCGCATACTTAAAATGCTGCAGGGGAAGAAGCTCTGCGTCTGCGAAATTACTGCTGTGCTGGATCTTGCAGCCTCGACGGTATCCGAGCATTTGAAAATTCTTGAATCCGTCGGGTTCATAATCGGCGAAAAAGACGGGAAATGGGTGAATTATATGATAAATCCCCGTATTTCCGATCCTACTGTTGCCTCTTTAATATCAATGCTCCCGTTCTGGATTAATAACGATAACACTTTAGATAGCGATTCTGAAAAGGTTAATACTGTGGACCGTAAAAAGCTCTGCTGCGGGTAGAAAAAATTTAGCCAATATTTCGGTAAATAACGAAATAATTTAGAATGGTAAAGGAAATTATGAAAAAGAGCATACTTATTCTTTGTACTGGCAACTCCTGCCGCAGCCAGATGGCCGAGGGCTTCCTTAAGTCGTTTAACCCCGAACTTGAAGTTTATTCTGCAGGGACTAATCCTTCTTCACGTGTAAATCCAAACGCCATCAGGGTAATGGCTGAAAAAGGAATTGACATAAGCAAAGGTTACCCGAAAGATGTAAATGAATTTACAGGCAGGCCGTTCGACTACGTAATAACTGTATGCAGTAATGCAAAGGAAACATGCCCGGTGTTTACGGGAAAGGTTAGCCACAGGCTTCATATCGGCTTTGACGATCCGGCAGAAGCTAGTGGCACTGAAGATGAGATATTAAATGAATTCAGAAGAGTCAGGGACGAAATAGAAGTGAAGTTTCAGGAATTCTGCGCGGGTATAAAATAATGGATACAGGGCAGTTATATTACAAACTTGGCAGCCAGCTGAAATATTTTATTGTTCAAAGGGTAGGAGATTCCGCTGCTGCAGAGGATATACTGCATGATGTATTTATAAAAATTCACAACAGCATAAATTCCCTGAAGGATACTTCAAGACTTGAAAGCTGGGTATTCCAGATTACAAGAAATACAATTATAGACTTTTACAGGCAGAAAAAGCAGCATATAGAAATTGATGAAGACCTTGTGCCTTACGATGCTGAAGATGAAGAAGACGGCACGCATAAAAGAGCAAGCAGCGGATTATTTAGTATGGTTGAAGAGCTTCCTGAGATCTACAGGGATGCAATTCTGCTTACTGAATACCAGGGCCTGACACAGAAAGAGCTTGCCTCAAGGATGAATATATCATTAACGGGTGCAAAAAGCCGTGTGCAGCGTGCAAGGAAAATGCTGCGTGATATGCTTCTTCAGTGCTGTCATTTTGAATATGACAAGTATGGGACAGTAATAGATTACAGCAAAATATGCTGCTGCTGCAGTTCACAAAAAAATAAAAATATTTTGCGTCCTTAAGGCGCAACCTCCGTCTACTTAACAGGAAACAAAAAAAATAAGTAAACGGAGGAAACAATGCTCATTGAAATATTGAAAATAGCTGAATTTATCTGGCAAAGCATAATCCACGTCTGGCCGTATCTGTTAATATCAGTCCCGGCCGCCGTGGCAGTAAGGATGTCAGGTGCATCCAAATATATAGGGAAAGTATTCAACAGGTCGCCTTTTGTGTCAATATTTCTTTCAACAATATTGGGGGCCTTCAGTCCATTTTGCTCGTGCAGTGTAATTCCGGTTATAGCATCCCTGTTAATTGGGGGCGTACCAATTGCACCGGTAATGTCTTTCTGGCTGGCTTCGCCGTCCATGGATCCTGAAATGTTTTTCTTAAGCGTTTCAGTGCTCGGGTGGAAAATGGCGGTATGGAGAATATCATCTGCATTTGCAATGAGTTTTATATCCGGTTTAATTACACACTTTCTTGTTAAAAAGAAATGGATAACTGAGGAAGCAACATTAAAGGCTCATACATATTCGCCCGTAAAAAGCAGTCTGGAGCCGGTTAAACAATATTTTGCTGCGGTAAAACAAAAGTACTTTACTTTTGAAAACTCTCTGGCTTTTGCTGACAGCGCGACAACAACAGCTGCCGGCAGCTGCGGATGCGGCTCAAACGGGGAATGCGGTACAAAGGACAGTTCATTCAAAGCTGAGAGCGGGACGTCAGGCGGCTGCGGATGCGCTTCAGGAGAAAGCTCGGTCAGTACGTTGAGAACGCCTGAAAATAGTTTTTTGAAAAGGCTGTCCAGTGAGACTTTAAGCGCTGCCTCGATGGTAGTGAAGTTTATGATACTTGCATATTTTCTTGAAGCACTGATAGTTCTATATGTTCCGGACAGGTTTATTACTTCGCTTTTGGGCGGGAGCAATATTGTGTCAATTATAATAGCTGCTGTAACCGGGATACCGGTATACACGAGCACAATGCCCGCGCTTGCATTGGTTGGGGGACTGATAAGCAAGGGGATGACTCCGGCAGCAGGACTGGCGTTTTTAATTTCGGGACCGACAACCACAATTCCTGCAATGGCTGCGGTGTGGAATCTGGCAAACAGAAAAGTATTTTTCCTTTATGTTGGTTTTACGCTGAGCTTTGCGGTTTTAAGCGGGTTGCTTTATTACATGGTTTATTCAGCTATATAGATTTCAACAAGTGGCACAAAGAAATTTCAGGGGTACAACAATGCTTAACATTAAAGTTCTGGGTCCGGGCTGCGCAAACTGCTTAGCACTTGAGAAGCTGTGCAGAGAAGTTTTATCGGAAAACGGCATTGAAGCCGAAATACAGAAAATTACCGGCTTCAAAGATATTGCAGGCTTCGGCATAATGGTTACACCCGGCCTTATCATTAACGGAAAGGTTGTCTTAAGCGGCAAGCTTCCGACAAAATCCACCTTAACTCACTGGATAATGAATGCTCTGGCTGGGGCGGAGAAAAGCTAAATATTATCAGGAAAAATAAAATGAGTACACTGACAAAAAAACTTTCATTTTTTGACCGGTATCTGACACTATGGATATTTCTTGCAATGTTCATAGGCGTTTTCTCAGGATATTTATTCCCCGGAATAGTCGGCTTCTGGAATGGCTTTCAGAGCGGCACAACAAATATTCCGATTGCAGCAGGACTTATACTCATGATGTATCCGCCTTTGGCAAAGGTGAAATACGAGGAACTGCCTGACGTGTTCAGAAACGTAAAGATATTGTCCTTATCACTCATACAGAACTGGATCATAGGACCGGTACTCATGTTCGTTCTTGCCATACTGTTTCTTCAGAACTATCCTGAATACATGGCAGGACTTATAATGATAGGCCTCGCAAGGTGCATTGCAATGGTAATTGTATGGAACGATCTTGCAAAGGGCGATACAGAGTATGCTGCGGGACTTGTAGCTTTCAACTCAATATTCCAGGTTTTGTTCTTCTCGCTATATGCCTATGTATTTTTAACTGTCATTCCCTCATGGCTGGGCCTTCGGACATTTGCGGTGGATATTACGATAGCTCAGATTGCAAAAAGCGTATTTATTTATCTTGGCATTCCGTTCTTAGGCGGCATGATTACAAGATTTGTATTGCTGAAGGCAAAAGGGAAGACGTGGTATGAAAAGGTGTTCATTCCAAAGATAAGTCCTGTTACTCTCATTGCGCTGCTCTTTACAATTTTTGTAATGTTTTCACTTAAGGGGGAATACATTGTAAGAATTCCTCTTGATGTTGTCAGAATTGCAGTGCCGCTGGTGATTTATTTTTTGATCATGTTTACTGTCTCATTCTTTTTGAGTAAAAAGGCAGGGGCCGATTATTCAAAAGCTGCAACACTGTCGTTTACAGCTGCCAGCAACAATTTTGAACTGGCAATAGCAGTTGCAATTGCAGTATTCGGCATTAACTCAGGCGAAGCGTTTGCAGCTGTTATAGGCCCGCTGGTGGAAGTGCCTGTTCTTATAAGTCTGGTGAACGTGGCATTATGGATCCGTAAGAAATACTTTGCAGCCGAAAAGCAAAATGAATTAAGTACAGTCTCTCAATAATTACACACATAAAGGAGGTTTAGCTCTATGGATAAAGAAAAGCAGTTAAAAGAAGTGGTAAAAGAAAAATACGGACAGATAGCTGTTCAATCAGAAAAAACTTCTGCCTCATGCTGCTGCGGTTCAGCTTCTGAACCAGTGAATATCTCGTGCTGCGGCGGTTCTGCAGACGACGTCAATTACACAATTATGAGTGATGAGTATACACATCTGCAGGGTTATGTTGCAGAAGCCGACCTTAATCTGGGCTGCGGCCTGCCTACACAGTTTGCCGGTATAAAAGAAGGTGACACGGTTGTAGATCTGGGTTCAGGCGCCGGCAACGACGTCTTTGTAGCCAGGTCAATTGCCGGTGACAGAGGAAAAGTAATCGGCATAGATATGACTCCTGAAATGATAGCAAAGGCAGAAAAAAATAAAGCGAAGCTGGGTTTTAAGAACGTTGAATTCTATCTTGGCGAAATTGAAGAGATGCCGCTGGAAGATGGTATTGCAGATGTTGTTGTAAGCAACTGCGTGCTTAACCTTGTTCCTGATAAGAATAAAGCCTTCTCCGAAATGTACCGGATAATAAAGCCCGGCGGACATTTCTGCGTTTCCGACATTGTCTTAAAAGGCGAGCTTCCAGAGTCATTAAGTGAGTCGGCAGCGATGTATGCCGGCTGTGTTGCAGGAGCACTTCAGCAGGAAGATTATCTGGGCAAAATAGCTGAAGCCGGGTTTACTGACGTGGAAATCAAGAAATCCAAAATCATAGATCTTCCTTTAGACACACTTATGAGGTTTATGCCTGAAGAAGATGCGAAGAATTATAAAGCAGGCAGCAAGGGAATATTCAGCATTACGGTTGTAGGTTATAAAAAATAGCTGAATATTGCGGGATATAAAGTGTCAGGGATCTGATCAGCATTCCGGTCTGTCCCTGACCTTAAAATCCTGAAGCCTTAGGGATCATCAAATTTATTAACCCAAATGAGGTTACAACGTGGAAACTGCGGAAAAATTGATAGCTTCACAGGAAAGCAGAAAGAAGCCCCTTCTTCTTATTTTACTTTTCCCTTTGTGGATTCTTGTTTACTTCAGCCTCGAATCCATCGTTAATTTTTTAGTCTATGATATACTTTCACTAAAGAAAACCTTTCCGCTTACAGAGGCAGTAAGATTCTTTATTTATGAGGTGCCCAAGGTACTGCTGCTATTGGTTCTTATTGTTTTTGTTGTAGGTATAATCAGAACGTACTTCTCCCCTGAAAGAACAAGAAAGATGCTTGAAGGCAAGTCCCTTTTTACCGGAAACGTTCTTGCCAGTCTCCTAGGCGTAGTTACTCCATTCTGCTCCTGCTCGGCAATTCCTTTATTTCTTGGCTTCGTTGAGTCGGGTGTGCCGCTGGGCGTTACATTTTCATTTCTCATTGCAGCGCCAATGATAAATGAGGTTGCATTAGTTCTGCTGTTCGGACTTTTCGGCTTTAAGACTGCACTTTTATACATGTCCACAGGCTTATTAATTGCAATGTTTTCAGGTTATGTTATCGGACGGCTTAAGCTGGAGAGATATGTAGAGGACTGGGTCTATCAGATTAAAGCCGGGCATTTGGAAATATCAGAGGAAAAAACTCCGTTTTCTGAAAGGATATCCGCAGGCTTTGATGCGGTTAAGGAAATAGTGGCCAAGGTATGGATTTATATAGTTTTAGGCATTGCCGTGGGTTCGGCAATACACGGATATGTACCTGAAAACTTTATGGCCGGACTAATGGGTAAAAACGCATGGTGGTCTGTGCCTGTTTCTGTTCTTATAGGTGTCCCAATGTATTCAAATGCTGCGGGCATTATACCAATAGTTCAGGCGCTGCTGGAAAAAGGCGCCTCGCTAGGCACTGTACTGGCTTTCATGATGTCTGTAATAGGGCTTTCACTGCCTGAAACAATTATACTTAAGAAGGTATTAAAGCTCCCTCTTATTTTAACTTTTGTTGGTGTTGTTGCTCTTGGAATCATCATTGTAGGTTACCTGTTTAACCTGGTATACTGAAATCAGAGCTTAAGCACAGCAAATTATTAAATCTGTTCTAACTTACTTATTAATTATAGGAGACTACGGAAATGGTTGTTAAAGTGCTCGGAACAGGCTGTGCAAGGTGTAAAAACCTTGAAGCTTCGGTAAAAGAAATCATAGTAAAAAACAATATTGATGCCGAAGTAATAAAAGTTACCGATATTCCCGAGATAATGAAATACGGAATACTTATGACTCCGGGGCTGGTGGTAAATGAAAAAGTTGTATCCAGCGGCATTATTCCCAAAGACGAACAGATTCTCCAGTGGTTAAAACAATCTTAAAAGGAGGGGCGGCAATGAAAAGAGCTTTTATTCTGATTCTGATACTTTTTACATTTTCAATTAACTATGCCCAGAGTCCAGCCAGCAAAACAGCAGCTGAAGTTAAGGCACAAATAACATTTATTGAGCTCGGCTCTGTAAATTGTATTCCCTGCAAGCAGATGCAGCCCGTTATGAAATCAGTTGAAAAGAAATACGGCAGCCAGTTAAAAGTTGTTTTCTACGACGTCTGGAAAGAAGATCAGAAAAAGTACAGCCGGCAGTACGGCATAAAGCTTATACCTACTCAGGTGTTTCTTGATGAGAACGGCAAAGAAATAATGAGGCATGTAGGATTTTTTGCCGAAAAAGAAATTGATAAGTTTCTTCAGTCAAAAGGTCTGAAAGTTCTCAACTAAATTTCAACTAATTACTGCAGGCTTAATATGCTGAATGAAATATTCACCTGGCTGAACTCAGCACTCTATGGCAACATATACATGGCTGCGCTTGCCTCCTTTGCGTGGGGCATCCTCAGCATACTTTTAAGTCCCTGTCACTTATCGGGCATTCCCCTCGTGGTTGGATACATCACCACTCAGGGCCCGATTTCTCTTAAGAGGACATTTAATATATCCCTGACATTCGCATTCGGGATACTCATAACGATAGCTTTGATAGGAATTGCAACCATGTCGCTTGGGCGCCTTATGGGTGACATCGGTACGGCGGGCAATTACCTTGTAGCCGTTGTATTTTTTGTAATAGGATTTTACCTTCTTGACCTCATCAGGCTTCCCTGGAACGGGATGAGCATCAGTTCCACAAAATATAAGGGGCTTACAGCTGCATTTATTCTCGGCCTTATTTTCGGCATAGGACTTGGTCCATGCACCTTTGCTTTTATGGCTCCCGTACTTGGAGTGGTATTCCAGACCTCTGCCTCAGATATAATTCTGCCGGCGGCTCTTTTGGCGTCATTTGCACTGGGGCACTGCCTAGTAATTGCCGGAGCAGGAACATTGAGCAGGGTAGTGCAAAGATATCTCAACTGGACAGAAGATTCAAAGCTCATGCTTTACACAAAAAGATTATGCGGTGTGCTGGTTATTTTAGGCGGGGTTTATATTATACTGAACCAGTATTAAATGCAAGTAGAGCATTCAGAGCTATGCCACCCACCTCAGGCCTTGTGCTTCAACTTAATTATCACAAAAGTCAGTGAAAGGAGAGCATTTAGAATTGCGCAGTTAGCAAGTCCTGAAGGGATCAGCCGCGCAGGTTGATCTATAGGGAAACCATCCCAACCACACCCCCAGAGTCCCGATGAGGGGCGAAATGTCGGTCCGTTTTAATATATTTCGTCCCTTCGGGGCTCTGGAATGTGGGGGAATTCGTTTCCCGGGGGTTCCCGCATCCCCTAGCGGGTTTGCGCGTCAACTTAATTATCACAAAAGGGCTGAACATGTCGCCCCTCATCGGGGCTCAGAATTGGGTGGGGGAATCTTTTCCCGGGGGTTCAGTCGCCCCCATCCGGGGGCTTCCTCACCCCGGGCTATAGACAAAGCGCCCCTCTTCGGGGCTTAGTAAATGCGTTATTCTGGTTGCTCAGCTTTCACAAATAGATCTTCATGGACAAAAGAGAAATTATAAATTATGTTGACGCGTAAGGCCAGGGGCAGGCAGTTAATAAGCACCGAAGGTGCGCTCTGTCTATAGAGGGTGAATAAAATTTGGACTGATGTATGAAAGCAAAAATTCTTATATTTGTTACCAAAATTTGAAAATTATTGGATTATATATTGAAAGTGAATATCAGGTATTTCTTACTCTTATTCTTAATCCCGTTTTTGCATATAAAGGCTCAGGACGGGTTAGTTAAAGATTATTATGACAACGGGCACCTCAAATCGGCTGTTTATTACGCCAACGACATTCTGCACGGAACTGCAAGGTGGTTCCATGAAAACGGCGTCCTCAAGGAAGAAAAAAATTACGAAATGGGGAAACTCAACGGCTGGATTAAAACTTATTACGAAAACAGCGCCCCTAAACTGGAATTGTTTATTAAAGATGGTAAACGCGACGGTATTTCAAAGGAATATTACAACAACGGCGGCCTGAAAACTTATATGGTATACGTTGAAGGCGTGCTGAAGGAAAAAAGGGAATATGGCTACGATGCTACACTTCAGCCTCCGACTCCTGATGGCAAAACCAACGACATGCTAATGAGAGGCGGATCACGGAAAATTAATACCGCTCAAAATGATAATACTTCTGCACCTGGTGCCGAAAATATCTTAAAAAGCAGTCCTCCCAGGGATGAACAGAGTGAGTTCCTTCTGGCTGCTGAGGAATACCCCCAGCCGGTGGGCGGAATGGATGCCATTACCTCAAAGCTGGTCTATCCCGTTAACGCCCGCAATGCGCGCGTTGAAGGTGAAGTCATTGTAAGAGCATTTATTGACGAAGCCGGGGCGGTCACTAAGACAGAAATTGTCAAAGGGCTTGGATTAGGTCTTAATGAATCGGCACAGGATGCTGTAAAACAGACCATGTTCCACCCTGGAAGAATAGACGGAAAACCTGTTAAAGTGCAGATTGTGCTTCCCGTAAAGTTCAAACTTTAAAATACTGCATAAAAACCGGAATTTGCCGGAAGTGAGCCTGGAATTAAAAAAACGCCCGCTTCCGGTTTCTTTTTTTTATGACAAAACTTCCCGCAGAAACGTTTTAATTCTCTTCAATTTTATTTACTTTTACCATGTTTTTGTACTCAGTCTACGCCTTTGGCCGGGGACTCTTCAGTGACTCCAGCAAAAGGCATCTATTAAAGAGAATAAATCCGGAGAATTATAATGAAGGCTTTTCTGCTTTTTTCTGTAATATGTTTTGCATGCGCTCTTAGTCTTACAGACCCTCTTTTTGCCCAGCAGACGGAAAATAAAAAACCAGGAATTTTTGTTGTCGATGTGGAACAGGACACAATCACCATAAATTCCGCTCACTTCGGCATCTCTGCCAGCACCGTTCCGGGCAGCAGGGTTGCAGTAAACGGCAAACCCTATAAGGTATATCCGTCAGGCGCTTTTGCGGGACTCCTGGACCTTCAGGTGGGCGAGAATCCTTTTACAATTACGGCTCTTACCCCGTCGGGAGAAACCCTTTCCAGGACTTTTCTTATTATCAGAAGAAAGCCCCTTGAAACAACTTCAGCCGATTCGCTCGTAATTGAAGATGCAATGATGGAACCTTCGCGCGAACTCTGGCTTAATGAAGGAGACGTACTGAACCTCAGATTTAAAGGCACTCCCGGCTGCAAGGCTTACTTTGGAGGCGGAAAAGGAACCTGGATGCAGATGATTGAACTTCCGGATTCGGAAACTGACGGCATACGGGGCATCTACCAGGGAATTTATAAAATAATGCCTACAGAAATTCTGTTAGCCCCGGTTGCAGTAACTTTCAAACTGGAGGACTCCACCGGAAAAAGCATTACAAAGCTTTCAAAGGCAAAGTTTTCTGTACGTACTAATGAATTTCCTTATGTGGCGGCTGCAAAAGGCGAGCGCCCATATCTTAACTACGGACTTGGCGAAGACCGGTTGGGCGGAGCTAAAATGGGTTTCTTAAACCCCGGCGTCAGGCTTAAAATTAACGGCAAAGCAGGCAAGCAGTACAGGGTTATGCTCAGTAATAACCTTGATGCATGGATACCTGAAGATCAGGTGGATATTCTGCCTGAAGGAACATTCCTTCCTTATTCACTGACAGGCTCCTGGAGCGTTTACGGCGATGATAAATACGATTATATTTCCGTGGGCCTGAGTGAAAAACTCCCTTATACCTCGCTTCAGGATCCCATTAACCACAGACTTATTGTAGACGTGTACGGCGCTGTAGCAAATTCAAACTGGATTACTCAGCACCTGACTACAAAAGAAATTAAAAACGTTTACTATGAACAGCCCGAAAAAGACGTCTTCAGAATTATAATTGAACTTAAGCATAAGCAGAGCTGGGGCTACGGAATAGATTATAAGGGGAATAATCTTGTTGTAAAAATTAAAAGACAGCCTGAAGA
The DNA here is from genome assembly GCA_050259615.1 of Syntrophomonadaceae bacterium. GTDB lineage: Bacteria > Bacteroidota > Ignavibacteria > Ignavibacteriales > SURF-24 > JAAXKN01. The sequence continues at coordinate 29,064 of JBLNAZ010000036.1, forward strand.
GCTGGATCTCGATAAATTGACGTTTATCCTGGATGCAGGTCATGGAGGTGCAAGTCTGGGTGCCGTGGGCGGAACCGGTTCTCTGGAAAAAAATATAAATCTTTCAACTGTTCTGCACCTGAAAGAGCTTCTTGAAAAAGAAGGAGCCAGGGTTATTCTTACACGTAAAGATGACAGCAATGTTTTGAACAGTGAAAGGGTAAGAACAATTATTAACTCAGGAGCAGATATACTTATAAGTGTTCATGCCAATGCCCCCGGATCTTCTTCGGATCCCGAGAAAATTAAAGGTATCAGCACTTACTACAAATATATCGGCTTCAGACCGCTTTCAACTTTTATTTATAAACAGGTTCTTAAGACAGGGCTAGAACCGAATGGAAACGTGGGAAGCTTCAACTTTGCGCTGAACTCGCCCACTGAACTGCCTAATGTGCTTGTTGAACAGGCATTTATGTCGAATCCGGAAGACGAAATGAAACTTACGGATGACGATTTCCGCAGGGAGCTGGCAGGAAAAATTGTTAAAGGTGTGAAAGACTTTTTGGAATACTGCGATGAAAAATGAACCTGAAAGGTAAATATTTCAGCAACTTTACCGATAATGATTTTAGATATATTTTAATTTGGAGGATGTTTGTCCTTAAGGATACTTATTGGTCACAGAGATAAAGATACCGGAAATATAATAAAAGAGATGCTTAATAGTGCGTGTAAGTGTAAAATAACGGAATTAGAGGAAGTCAGGGAATTTATAAATGCAGCTGTAAACCAGAGTTTTGACATGGCAATTCTTGATCTGGATATACAGCCTCAGAATTACGATAAAATTATCAGTGTCATCAGATCCGTCCATTCCAATGATAAGCTGCCGCTGGTTGTACTGGCGAGCGTACTGGACAAGGAGAAGATAGTAGGACTCTTAAAGATGGGTATAGCCGACATTATTCTTAAGCCCATATTTCAGAATTCGGCATCCGATAAGTTAAAGACTCTGCTGAAGACAATTTCAGCCGTGAAAAAAGACACCGGTAATGGATATTTCACGGATGAATCAGAAGAATCGTCAGATTCCTCAGGCAAAGAAAAATTCCTCCTTGTGGAGCATGATAAGCAATTCCGCGCACACTTTTTACAGCTCTTTGGCGGCAAATACGATATTACACTTGCCGATAACGGACAGGATGGTCTTAACCTATTTGAAAAGTTAAGGCCCGGGTACGTTTTTCTCAGCGAGAATATAAGAGTTATAAATGAAAGGGCGCTGGCACAGAAAATAAGGGCTATTCCGGGAGCAGCTGAAACAAAAATATACTTTTTTTCAACTGTCCTGAAATCCACTGCCATGAAATCGAACCTTTTCAACGGCGTTGTGGAAAAGTCTTCTGCCATCGAAATATTCCGTAAGGAATTCCGCAAAGTTGTCTTTGGTGAAGAAGTCAGTCTTTTCCAGAGGGCAGGGAAGGTGCTCAGGGCTGAATTGGCTTCACAGCTTGGCTCCATTGCCACGGGTGAGTTTCTGCATGCAGCCGGGATGGCGGCATCGCCTATTCCGCATGGCAGCAATGTAAAAATTCCAAATGAGATACTGGCCTCTGTGGAGCTGATTGACGATAAAAAGGAAATATCGGTTACAGTAGGTCTCTTTGGGAGTTCAAAAGCCATGCTTCTGATAGCCGAAAAAATAACCGGGAGTCCGCTGCCTTTCAACAGCCAGGCAATTGAAGCCATTGGAGGCCTAATAGCCGGAATAAGCGGCAGGGTAAATCATATTTTATCCCAGAGCAATATTTCACTTTTAGCACAGGACTTCAGGGTAACCAACCGTCTTGAGAATAAATTAAATTACGATTGGGATGTTGAGGCAAGTCTAAAAGGTCCACAAAACGAGATATACAAGGTAGCGGCATACTGTTCGAAGTATGTTTAGAATAAAAAACATGGTGTAAAGTAAAAAGCCGGTTGACAAAGGGGATAAACTTCTTTAAATTTGGGTTATGATTTAGAACAGACAGCTAAGTCATATACATGGGGCTATAGCTCAGCTGGGAGAGCGCTTGAATGGCATTCAAGAGGTCAGCAGTTCGATCCTGCTTAGCTCCACTAAAGATCCTGCTTTATGCAGGATTTTTTATTTTAAATATATACGGTAAATCCTCCTGCTTATCATTCCCCATGTATTTAGTCCTTTTCTAAGCCAAATCACAGCATAATACTGAAAAAAGCTACAAAGGTAGTGGCTGAAATAATTCACTTTCAATTCCGGGTGTAATTATTATAATTATATAGTCCCCCCGGACTCAAATTTTGTTCTGTATGCACGTTTTGGATAGGGAATTTGATGTTTTTACCGTTATTTCGACACCTGCTGCCCGCTTAATTCCGGTTTCGTCAGCTGAATATTGCTCCCTTAAACTGCATCATCTTTTAAGTATATCACTTATAAAATTACCCATTTTTCCAAAAATGGAGGAGTTTATTTTGCTATTGTAACAAGGATAAAAGTATGAATGGATATTCAGATGGGAGCAGCCCTAAGGAAAAACGGCTTGCGGGCTTTTTTTCCGGCTTTAATGGCTGCCTTAAAGATGTCTCAGTCATCAGGGGTTTGAATGTTTTATATAGATATCTAATTAACCGCTTTAAGGAATCAAGGGAATGGGTTGCTGTCTTCAGGAATATACCCAAATTTGTTGCCATGGCATGGAAGGGAAATCCGAAACTCATAATTGTCGGACTTTGCCTCAGGACCCTTTATTCCATACTCCCTATAACAATTCTCTTTGTAGGTAAACTGATTGTAGATGAAGTTATTTTGGTTGTCCAGCAGGGGCAGACTCATCCGCCCACGCTGCTTGTCATCTATATTGCTATTGATTTCTTTTTGTATATCTCTTCTTCTTTTGTAAACCGGGGTCTCCAGGCAAATAACCGTCTCGTTTCGGAATTCTTCGTGAACCATTCTTCTATTATGGTAATGGAGCATGCCGCGGAACTGGACCTTGACCAGTTTGAAACTCCCGAGTTTTATGATAAGCTTCACCGCGTAAGATTCTATAACCAGGCAAGGGCCGATTCCCTGATTGATATTTTTGATCAGGCGCAGGATACCGTAATTTTTATTTTTCTTCTGCTTGGCATTATTACTTTTAACCCCTGGCTTGTCCTCCTGCTTATTCTGACTTCAATTCCTTCACTTTTGTCTGAATTTTATTTCAACAGGGAAACTTATTCCCTGATTGAAAATTCCACTCCTGAAAACCGGGAACTCGAATACCTCTCGGAAATAAGCACAAGCAACCTGACCGTAAAGGAAGTTAAGGCTTTCGGGCTTTCGGACTTCTTCCTTAAACAGTTCCGGATACTTTCCGGCAGGCATTATGAAAAGAAAAGAACAATTACATTTAAGAGAACCAAATGGAGCCTCTTCTTTTCTTTTTTAAGCAGCCTTGGCTACTACGGAAGCTATATCATTGTTGTGGCTTCAACCATTAAAGGCACAATATCGGTTGGCGACCTCACATTTTTCTTCGGCTCTTTCGAGTACCTGAAGGAGATACTGGAAGCATCGTTTGACAGGATTTCAAAAATTGCACAAAGCTCACTCCATATAAGGGACTACTTTGATTTCTTAAATATCAAGCCGCTGCAGAAAACAAAAGAAATCTACAGGCCTTTTCCAAAACCTGTCCTTTTCGGTTTTACTTTCCAGGATGTCGGCTTCAGATATAAAGGTTCCGACAAGTGGATCATCAGGCACCTTAATTTCAGCATAAGTCCAAAGGAAAAGCTGG
>JBLNAZ010000037.1:0-34175 GCA_050259615.1 Syntrophomonadaceae bacterium
CGCTACTTTTTAGTTTTAAGATTTTTGAGTAAATTTGTTAGAAAAAAGGGAGCAAGGTGTTTAAGAAATTGGCTGGAAATATGGGGAAGAAAATTCTGGACTTTTTTCAGGAACTGGGCCAGTTTTTTAATCTTTTCTTCGGAATCTTAAGGTATTTCCCTTCCATCATAAGAAACCGCAACCTGGTCCTCTTCCAGATGGAACACATAGGCGTGAACTCCCTTCCTCTTGTTATCATAATTGCCACTTTTACAGGCGCCGTTGCAGCCTGGCAGGCCGCATACCAGCTAAGCGGTGTGGCCCCGTTGTCATTTCTTGGAACCGCAACAAGCCGTGCTATTATTACTGAACTGGGCCCCGTGCTTACTGCAATTGTTATTGCCGGACGCGTCGGCGCCTCCATTGCCGCCGAACTGGGCTCCATGAAGGTTACTGAACAGATCGACGCGCTTGAGACAATGGCTATTAGCCCTGTGCGCTATCTTGCAATGCCGCGCTTTGTAGCTTCAATTTTTATGATGCCCGTTCTTGTAATCTTTGCCGACGTAATTGCCGTCCTCGGCGCCTACGTTATTTCAAACTTTTTCCTGGGAGTATCCTTTGCCGTATTTTTCCAGTCGGTGAAAAGATATTTTGAATTCGGGGATTTCCTTTTCGGACTCATTAAAACTGTCATCTTCGGCGGTGTGACGGCCCTTCTGGGGTGCCATATTGGCTTCAGGACTGAAGGCGGCGCTGAAGGCGTGGGACTTTCTACAATACGATCCTTTGTGCTTTCTGCGGCGCTTATTCTTATTCTTGACTATGTGCTCTGGACTCTGATGTTTTAGTGAATAAGTTGTCAGGCTTACATTAAAACTTTCTTATTATCAAGCCCGCTTAATCTTTTCATTATTACAAGCGTCGTATCATCCCCCGGAAGCGCGTTATTCCTGAATAATTCCAGCTCTTTTATTATATTCTCCTGTATCAGGAGGGCACTCAGGTGGGCATATTTTTCTATTACACCCATCAGCTTTTCTTCCCCGAAAAAGTTTCTGTTTTTGTCCATCGCCTCTGTAAGGCCGTCAGTGTAGAAAACAAGCACGTCTCCGGGCTCAGTAGTAATAACCATTTCTTCCAGAACTTTGTCGAAAATTCCCCCGTCACGAAGCCCGACACCAAGTCCGACCGGAGTAATGTTTTCAGCTTTGGAAATCCCCGCCTTATAATGAATTAAAGGAGTGTGACCTGCCCTCGACAAAGCGATTTCACACTTGTCCTTTTCAAGAGATGCCATTGAAACCGTAAAGAAACTGTCGGAACGAAGTATATTCTGCAGACTTTTATTTAATGCTATAAGGATTGCCTTCGGGCTTAAAAAGGTATTTGACAGGTATTTCAGTATGGCCTGCACCTGCACCATATAAAGAGCGGCGCCCATTCCCTTGCCTGAAATGTCGCCTATTACAATGTACATTTTATCCTTCTGCGTTTCAGGACATATAAAGTCGTAATAGTCCCCTCCCACCTCTCTTGCAGGTTCTGAATAGCAGGCGATATCGAACATGCTGTTTTCCGGTGCATTCTTGGGCATCAGGGCTGTCTGGATCTCACGCGCAACGGCCAGTTCGTCTTTTGCCGTAAGCTTGTCTGCAAGCTCAAAAGCAATAAGCAGGTTCACCATAAAGAAGCCCAGAACGGCCCAGTTCCACAGGCCTCCAAGCAGTCCCACTAAAAAGAAAAACAGCGCAAGAGAATAAAACAGCCTTCTGGCAGGAGACATCTTAAGCAGAAATTCAATAAACAGGTTCCGGAGGAAAAGAAATGTCCTCTCAACGGAATTACGGCTGTTCTCAGGCTTTTTCATTCTGCGCACATAAAAATCGTATACCTCGGGAGCATCCCTTTTTATCAGTTTCTCCACATCCTTCATGCTCAGATCGCTTGTATAGATCTCATAAATACGGTTTAATGCACGCCATTTTGCCAAACTGATTTCTCCTGGTCTATTGTTGTTTTTTCTCTGCCTCTATTAAGACGGCTGGGAAAGCCCTATTGTTCCTGCAAGAATTAAATCAGTTTTAAATATAATGAAGAATTATGTGATGTAAAATAGAATCAGTGCTTATAGACTGGCCGGGCAGACCGTGCCTGACGCTGGATTTCCGGGACTTTTATAAAATGCGGGATGGATAAACGTAGTGTTACTTTGCCCTCAAGAATTCGCTTTTCTCATGGGTCTGTGAGTTTCTGACCTTAAGATAGTTGCGCTGAAACTCCGGATAGCCTTCCGAAAGGCTTTCAACAAAGTTATCTATAAAACTATAGAGTAACTTGTCTGCCTCTGCAAACAGGCCGTTCATTGCAATCAGCGAGCTGCTTGAAATAAAGCTGAAGAACCTGTCCTCCAGAAGAAGCCTCAGCTTTTCAATTTTATATCTGAGATTCTGAAGCGTGTGGAGTGAAATTTCCTGCCTTCTCATCCTTGTCATATATTTTTCAGCGAGTTTTGTAATCAATATTGACTTTTCTATCAGATCCCTCTCCTGAATCCTGACAATCTGGCTGTAGGTTACTCTAGTGGTTGACTTAAGCTGAGTATCCCTGGTTTCCTTTGCGTAGTTATGAAGTGATGAAACAACAGGCAGAAGTAAAAAGATAAGATCATCTTTAGCTTTGGAAACCTGCAGCGATTTTTCCATCGATTCCGATGAAAGATCTTTCTGCTTGCATTTAATTTCTTCGGTAAGCTTGCGTAATTTTGAAATGGACCACATGAATGCCCTGATATTGCACGTAATATCTCTGTTCTCGTTCAGATAAGCAAGAATTGCTGTATAAAGTTCGAGTTTTGCTTTTTCACTGCGGCTCATCTCTAAATTCCTTAGTTATTATTTTATAAATAAAAAGTAAAAGGTATTTAATATGGAAGTAAACTGAGGGATTTTCACCCTCAATTTACTTCCTTCTGCAACAAAGGACAGGATGGAATCAAGCTCAGTCTGTTTATTCATATCTGTTATTGTGATTATGAACCGTTTGACAGATCGTATTAGTAGTTACAGATATAAAACCTATTACTCTTTGGTTCTTTCCTATCCTCTTGATTCAAAATATAATTAAGAACGTTTAACAGTTGTGATCAGAAGACTTTACTTTGTATCTGATTTATTCTGGTCACTTGAACTGTTGTTATTATAGTTGCTGTTACTGCTTTTGCTGGTATCAGTACTTATACCTGAACCGCTGCTGCCGCTATTCATCTGAGTTCCGGATGAACTGCCCTCTCTGCTGGAACCAGTGCTGCTGCCGGATGTTCCAGATGATTTAGTGCTCTTTGAGCTTCTTTTATGCTTCTTTGTAGTTGTAGTAGCAGAAGTATCAGTTGAAGATTTACCTTTGTGATGTTTCATAGTTGTCCCGGAAGTTCCGCTCTGATCATTGCCGGTATTCTCATTCATCGTTCCGGTAGTTGAACCAGTTTTACCTTTGCTCTTTGAGGATTTATGATGCTTCTTGTGAGTAGTAGTTTTAGACGTATCACTTGTAACAGAAGATCCGCTCTTATTTCCACTTCTTACAGAAGTTCCGGTTGTTGTGGTCTGATCGGTGCTGGAATTTTCATTCATTGTTCCTGTATTTGAGCCTGAAGTACCCTTGGATTTTGTAGTTCTTTTGTGTTTTTTGCTGTGAGTTGTTTTTGAAGTATCACTGCTCATAGAAGAACTGCCCTTAGTGCTGCTTCCCATTGAAGTACCAGATGTTCCTGTAGAGCTGCCGGCTTTATTTTTGGAGCCGCCCAGCTGATAGCCGGTATTGTCTTCACTGCTTCTGTTAGTACCTGTATTGTCACGGCCCGAATTATGGTTGTAAGTACCGCTGTTATCCTGTGTTCCGGATCTTCTCGTTGTGTCACGGTTAATCGGAGGTGTACCCCAGCCGGTTCCCGTTCCGATGCCAGTACCAGTACCCGTGTTAGTACCAGTACCCGTGTTAGTGCCAGTCCCAGTGCCGGTTCCTAATCCGCCAGTCCCAGTGCCGGTTCCTAATCCGCCAGTACCAGTTCCTGTCCCCGTACCCGATCCTGTAGTGCCCGGAGTACCAGTCCCGCTCGTGCCCGTACCGGTACGTGATCCGCCGGTATTGTCCGTTCCGGTATTTCCACGGTTATATGATGTATCGCTTCTGCTTGTTCCAGTGCTATTGTCCATGCCTGAATTGCTTCTGTTATAAGAGGTGTCTCTGCTGGAGCCGGTATTGTCTCTATTATAACCGCCTGTTTGACTGCCTGTGTTATTTGTAGTATCAGTACTATAAGTTGATTTATCTCTCGTAGTATTGCCGGTATTGTCGTTCTGTGCAAATGAATACTGAGAAATAAAGATTAACGATGCGGAAATGAACAAAACATTTAATTTTGAAATTAGCTTCCTCATCTTCATAAAACCACCTTGCCTTTGTTAATAAATCGTATCTTTGTATTACACATGAATTAAATGATTTAATTAACCTGCTGTTATACGACGCTTCTACCACGCACCAGGCTTATTATCGCCAGAATTATTGCAACAACAAGCAGAATATGAATAAAGCCACCAAGCGTGTAAGAGCTGACCATCCCAATGAGCCATAGAACCAAAAGGATGGCAAAAATCGTCCACAACATACATTCCTCCTTTGTTAGCAGAATTCAATTGCTTAACATCCGGTTAATTATGTAACACCTATGAACTTAACATAATCTTCACAGAGCTGGTATAGGTCTTTTTCTGATATTAATGTAGGTGAAGGCAGAGGTATTCTGTAGTCTATTTTTCAATTGGAATTGTAAGATTTTACCTTACAGGAACGGGTATTTTATTCGTTTTCAGCCCGAATTCAGGGGGTTTCGGTTTTTTAGAAAATTACATCTCGAACAGAACAGGCATACGGAGTCTGAGTGGGGAAATTTGAGCCCTGAATCGTCATCATTGGGAGAAAAAAAACAGGCCTATGCACCCCGGATGAAGTGCATATGCCAGCTGAAGAAAATTTACAGCTTGTTTATTTGCCGTTAAGATAGCTTTTTAAATACTGCCCGGTAAAAGATCCGGGGGCTTCAATTATCTCCTCAGGTGTACCGCAGGTAACAACTTCGCCTCCTTTTTCACCCGCATCAGGACCGAGGTCAATTATATAATCAGCACTTTTAATTACATCCAGATTGTGCTCAATAATTACAACCGAATTATTCTTTTCAAGCAGCATCTTAAAGCAGTTAAGGAGTTTGCTGATATCATCAAAATGAAGACCCGTTGTAGGTTCATCAAAGATAAATAGCGTATGCTCGCTGTCTTTCTGAGTGGAAAGATGAGCTGCCAGCTTTACCCTTTGGGCTTCACCTCCTGAGAGCGTATTTGAAGGCTGACCCAGCTTAATGTAGCCCAGACCCACATCCGAAAGCACCTGCAGGTAATTTCTTATTTTGTTAGTATCGCTGAAAAGCTCCAGGGCCTCGTCGACGGACATATCCAGTACTTCGACAAGATTTTTCCCTTTATAGGTGATCTCGCGTATCTCTTTTTTAAAGCGCGTACCTTTGCAGTCCTCACACTCAAGATACAGATCCGCCAGAAACTGCATTTCAACTTTCACATACCCTTCGCCCTGACAGGTCTCACATCTGCCTCCCGGAACATTAAAGGAAAAATACCCCGGTTTATATCCTCTTGCCCTTGCCTGGTGTGTAGAGGCAAAAAGCTCGCGAATGAGTTCATAAGCTTTAACATAGCTTATTGGGTTTGAACGGGGACTTCTGCCTATAGGCGACTGGTCCACAATTTCAATGTTGTCAATCTGATTGACACCTTTAATATCGTCAAAATGCCCGATTTTGGGAGGGTTGCCTCCAAGAAGTTTTGTAATGCCGCCATAGAGCACATCGTGTATCAAAGTACTTTTACCTGAACCGCTCACTCCGGTTATTACAACAAATTTATTAAGCGGAATATCCACGTCAATATTTTTCAGGTTGTGTTCCCTGGCCCCAATAATCTGCAGCATTTTTGTGCTGCTGGTATTGCGCACCTCAGGAACCGGTATGGTCAGTTTTCCAGAGAGATACCTGCCAGTAAGCGAATCGGGATTCTTAATGATCTCATCGTAGCTGCCCATTGCAGTAATTGCACCGCCGTGGATTCCGGCCCTTGGCCCCATATCGACAATGATATCGGCTTCCCGCATCATTTCCGGATCGTGCTCAACTACAAGTACCGTGTTGCCAATATCCCTCAGTGATTTCAGTATTCTGATAAGACGCGTATTATCCCGCGGGTGAAGGCCTATGCTCGGTTCATCAAGTACGTAAAGCGTCCCGATAAGGGAGGATCCGAGTGAAGTGGCAAGATTAATCCTCTGGGTTTCACCGCCCGAGAGCGTGCTGCTTAAGCGGTCCATTGTAAGGTATCCCAGACCCACGTCATTTAAGAACGTCAGGCGCTTGATGATTTCCTTCAGTATTCTTTCACCTATCGAGAGCTCATAATCTGTCAGTTTCAGCGAAAGGAAAAACTGCAGCGATTTTTCAATAGAAAGCCTTATTACGTCCTGAATTGAGCTGCCGCCAATTTTTACCTGAGCGGTTTCGCGCCTGAGGCGTGAGCCTTTGCAGGCGGCACAGGTTGTATATCCGCGGTAGCGGCTTAAGAGGACTCTAATGTGCATCTTATATGTATGGCTTTCCAGATCCTCGAAAAACCTGTCGATGCCCATAAAGCCGGGATATCCCCTTTTGATGGTTTCCACCTGGTCTTCTGTAAGTTCCCTGAAGGGAACCTGAACCGGAATGCCGTGATCTTTTGCCGTACGTACAAGATCCCTCATATATTTGCTGTATTTAACGCCCCGCCAGGGTGCAATTGCACCTTCCAGTATTGTAAGGTTGGGATTTGGAATGACAAGGTTCATGTCAATTCCAACTGTCCGTCCGAACCCCTGGCATACCGGGCAGGCACCGAAAGGATTGTTAAAGGAAAAGAAATGGGGTTCGGGTTCTTCATAGCGCGTTCCGCAGCACTCGTAGAACCTGTTAAAATTTTTAATTTCAAAGCTGTCGGCATTTATAACCGCTAGACGCCCCTCCCCTTCCTTGAATGATGTTTCGATAGATTCAGAAAGACTTTCCCTTACTTTTCCTTTTTTTACCTTAAAGCGGTCAATAACAACATAAATATTCTCTTTTTTCCTCGGCAGCGTGTACTTCTCATTAAGATCAAGAAGCTTGTCCTTGATGAATATTCTGAAAAAGCCCCTTCTTTTAAGAAGCTCAACTTCCTCTTTTAATGTTCTTCCTTCATGGCTGTGCATGGGAAAGCCCATATAAAACCTGGCGTCTTCGGGCTGCTGTTCAAGCCACTCTGAAACGGAGCCTACGGTATCTTTTTTTACGACGTTTCCGCAATTAATGCAGTAAGTCTTGCCTATACGGGCAAAAAGAAGCCTCAGATAGTCGTAAATTTCTGTTGTTGTTCCCACGGTTGAACGCGTATTTCTGGAGCCTGTTTTCTGCTCAATAGCTACGGCAGGACTGATTCCATAAATATAGTCAACGTCAGGCTTGTTTATCCTTTCCAGAAACTGTCTGGCATAGGAAGAAAGGCTTTCAACGTAGCGGCGCTGCCCTTCGGCATAAATTGTATCAAAAACGAGGGAGGATTTGCCGCTGCCGCTGACACCGGTAAAAACCACCAGTTTATTACGCGGGATCTCCAAAGAGAGATTCTTAAGGTTATGTTCCCTTGCCCCTTTTACGATGATCTTATCGCGTGAGTTTATGTTAGAATTTTTTGGCATATTGTTTTAAAAGTTCATTAGGGATGGGGCGCCTCAGGCGCCCGATCCCGCTAAATAAAAATTAACCCGGTAAGTTAAGAGATTGCGGGGAGTTAAAAAAGGCAGAATTTTGTAAACATGACAGCTAGTGTGTCTTATCGCCCGTATTTTCCTCCAGAGATTTTAATTCCTTAATCCTTGCATCCAGAGTTCTTGTCTTGTCCCTGATTTCAGCTAATTTGCTGTCCAGGTTTTTTTCATATTCATTTACATCCCAGTAGCCTCTTTCCTCAAAATAACTCTTAAAGAGCCAGTTATGCTTTAAGGCTTCCATATTTTCAGAGAACCTTGAAGCCCCTACTCTTACCTGTTCTGTAGTTGCAGTCAGGTTTTTGACAATTGAACGGACTGAATCGCTATATGCGCTCCTGTCGGATACGAGCTGTCCAAGGACGCCTTTGCCCTGACTGACATTATCTACAACATTATCAACCTTCAGGATTGTATTATCCAGGTCAGCAATAATTTTCTGGAAGTCCCCGGTGGTATTTTTCACAATGTCGGAGATCTCATTAAGCTTTGTAGTAATAGTATTCAGGCTGCGGTCGGCCGATTTGGTAATCTGCGTTGCAGAATTATAGAGTTCATCGTCATTTACAATTTTTCCTATTGTACCCTGTCCGTTGTTGATTTTGCCCACAATTTCAGAAAAATCCTTCGTAATATCCTTCAGGTAATTAAGAGTTCCCTGGCTTTCAGCTATAATTTCAGCAATACTGACAGGTGATTTTGAGCGTACAAAACCCCCGTCATCAACTACCTCGTAAGCCGTCGATCCTACAGTAAGGACCACTATTTTATTACCCACCAGTCCTTCAGTTTCAATTGTTGCCCTGGTATCTTTGCGTATAAAGTTTTTCACGTCGGAATTTACGCGCATTGTTACAACCACACGTCCGGTTGTATCATTTGCAATTTCAATATCGTTAACGCTTCCCACATTAATACCGCTCAGCCTGACAGGGGCGCCGGTTCTCAGGCCTTCGACAGTAGTAAACATGGCTTTTATAGTAAAAGTCGACTGAAAGAGGGATTCCCTTCCGCCGATAAGAAAAATTGCAATTACCAGTAGGGCGGTACCCAGAAACACAAAGAGTCCCAGGCGTGCACCCGTAAAATTTTTCAGCATTTATATCTCCCAGCTTATGCTTTAATAACTTCCGTACTAAAAAAGTTTTGTAAAAATTTGTCCTGTGAGCTTGTCAGTTCACCTATTGTCCCCTCATATGCAATAACTGCATCCTTGAGAAAAATAGCCCTGTCTGCAATAATATTTGCACAAATCAGATCATGTGTAACGGCAATGGAAGTCATATTCAGTTTTTTCTGCATTTCCAGAATAAGCTCGCTGATTTCCTTTGTAGTCAACGGATCGAGTCCCGTGGTCGGTTCATCATAGAGCATCAGTTTCGGTTCAGTAATTATAGAACGCGCCAGAGCTATTCTTTTACGCATGCCGCCGGAGAGTTCAGAGGGCATTTTATCCACTGCATCAACAAGAGAAACCAATTCGAGAGTTTTAATTACCCTTTCATCCACCTCAGAAGGAGGCATGTCAAAGTGCCTGTTCAGAGGGAACGCCAGGTTTTCCCTGACAGACATCGAATCGTACAGAGCCCCGCTCTGGAATAGAAATCCGATATTTTTCCTCACCTCATTTAGCTGCTTATAGGAAAGTTTCAGCATATCCTGCCCGTCGACATTTATATCGCCTTCATCGGGGGCCATAAGGCCTATAATGCATTTCAGAAGAACGCTTTTACCGGTTCCGCTCCGGCCGAAAACAACGAGGTTTTCCCCCTTTCCCACGGTTAAGGAGATCTTATCCAGAACCTTATTGGAATCAAAGGCTTTGCTTAATTTTTTTATGTCTACCATCAAGTCGGCCATAACCATAAAGTTAATTTAACAAGAACCATATCAAATAAAAGAATCAGTAAAGAAGAAACGACAACTGAGGTTGTAGAGGCTTTTCCGACGCCTTCGGTCCCGTTCTCAGCCGTGTAACCTTTATAAGATCCGACCAATCCGACAATAAAGCCGAAGACAAAAGTCTTAGCTACACCGGGTAAGAAATCGCCAAAACGGATTGAAACCATGAGTGAATTAACGTAATAGTTGAAATTCATGCTCATTGATAAAGAAATGGCAATATACCCGCCCATAATGGCAATAAATATCACATAAACCGTAAGAACAGGTAAAATCAAGGTACAGGCAATTATGCGTGTAACTACCAGATACTTGAAGGGGTTGACGCCAGAGACTTCCATGGCATCGATCTGCTCTGTAACCCTCATGGAGCCTAGTTCAGCACCGATGCCGGAGCTTACACGTCCGGCAAATATTATTGCCGTCAGAACCGGCCCTAGTTCCCTGACAACCGTAAGTGCAACCATTCCGGGAAGGAAAGACTCAGCCCCAAACCTTACGAGCACAGGCTGGCTTTGCATTGACAGAACCAGACCTATTATAAAGCCCGTGACACTGACAATAGGAAGGGTCTTGACCCCAAGCTCGTCCATGTGTTTTTTTATTTCAGCAAATTCATATGGAGGAATGAAAAAAGTCTTGAAGAATTCAACAGTAAAAAGTGAAAGGCCTCCAATTGTGCCGAAGTACTCGTTAAGACGCTCTTTTATGTGTCCGCGTCCGGTTTTGCTAAGCTGCATTAAGTTATTTTTGTTTTCCCTGATTAGTATAAGATAATAAATCTGCCGCACATTTTAATAATTTACCTTGTGCCAAAAAATTATATCTTTAAATTTAACACAATTTCGGCCACAAAAGTTAAAATTATTTAAGTTAAAAATGTAAACAAATTGTACCTAATAGAAAAGAGCGTCAAAAGGCGTCTTTATAGTAATTTATGACAGGACTGCCCGGAATTTCTTCAAGAATTGCCACAACATCGAACCGGCAGGCAGTTTCATCTATATGTTTTTCGAAAAGGTAGCAGCGGGCTACTTTCCTGATCTGTTTGATTTTGACGGGTGTAATGCTGTATTCAGGCTCTCCGTATTCCATATTCTGCCTGTATTTTACTTCAACAAATACCAGAGTTTCACCGTCTCTGGCTACAATATCTATCTCCCCTTTGCCGAAATGGTAGTTTCTTTCAACGATTCTAAAACCTTTGCTCTTTAAGAGCCCGACGGCCATTTCTTCCCCCTGGCGGCCTGCCCTGTTAGATTCCAGGCTCATTTTCTTCCGTCAGGAAATTCTTAAGAAATGTTTTTCTATGAAACGGACTGGGGCCGAATTCCATTAAAGCCTTTATGTGTTCACGAGTGCCATAACCCTTGTTTTTATACCACAGGTACTCAGGATGAAGTTCTGACAGCTCCCTCATCAGACGGTCACGCGTAACTTTGGCAATTATTGAAGCTGCAGCAATGCAGAAGGATTTCCCGTCCCCTTTTACAATAGCTTTTGAAGGAACTGAGCAGGCGAAAACCTTATTGCCGTCAATTATTGCAAGATCAGCTGATACATTTAGACTTTCAAAAGAGTTTTTCATGGCAAGCAGCGAAGCCTGCAGTATATTTATTCTGTCTATCTCCTCATGGCTTACAGCACTTACGGACCAGGCCAGGGCTTTTTCGGTAATTTCGAAATAAAGTTCTTCCCTTAAGGATTCACAGATCTTTTTTGAATCATTTACTTTCCCGATGGAAATACCCGGATCAAAAATAACCGAGGCGGCTACAACAGGACCTGCCAGGGGTCCGCGCCCGGCCTCGTCAATTCCGGCAATCAGACGCACACTTTCAGACAAAAACATGTTATCGAAATTTTTCATTTATTTCCCAGATATATGGCAATTAAGCCCAGAATCATCGTTACTTTAAGTACAGTGCTCATAAGGCGGAGCCTTAAGCGCCCTCCTTCAGGCTTCAGAAGAAGCTTCAAAAAGAATATAAAAAATAAATTCACACCCGCCATTACCAGTATAAAATACTCAATCCTGTAAATATTGAGCAAAAATGGAACAAGAGTAAATAACATAAGAAATATAGTTAAAAAACTAATAAGCCGTATACACTTGTCAAATCCGTATTTTTGGGGAAAAGTTACAATACTGTTTCTGCTGTCGCCTTCAACGTCCTCCATATCCTTGATAATCTCCCGGATAAAATTGACCAGAAAAGCAAAAAAAGCCGGAATCAGGGTAAGTTCCCAGTTATCAACAGCAACCCCGCCAAAAATAAATGCAAGGGCTGTCAGAACTCCTACAACAAAATTTCCCGCAAGAGGAATTCCCTTTAAGCGGTAGGAATAAAGAAAAATTACAGCTGCGGAGAGAATGTAAATAATAACAGCAGGCGGATTTATAAAAAGTGAGAGTGCAAGACCGGCAAGATTAAAGAATCCATATAAAAACCAGGCTTCCTTTAAAGAAAGTTTACCCGAAGGCAGAGCCCTTTTGGGGCGGTTTATGCGGTCGATTTCAATATCTATTATATCGTTAACTATGTTGCCTGCCGAAGCTGCAATGGCGCCGGATAGTGATGCCAGAGAAATATTCAGCCAGAGGTAAGATCCCTTAGTGCTGATTACACCGGACACAACAATAGTAAAAAATGTAATCAGTACGTTAAGCGGACGGATTATTTGGATAATTGAGGACAGTTTTTTCACGGATTTACCTTTGCCGACAGATTATATTAGCAAAAATAGTAATAATCCTTAAAACATTAAAATTCGTTTACGAGTCCCAGGTGTATTTTGCCCTGGCTGAATGTATCGCCCTGTCCCAATGCGTAGCTGACGCTAAGGACGCCAAAGCCCGTTTCAAGATTAATTCCAAGTCCGTAGCCCGTTTTGAAGGCAGAAGTGCGCGGAATGTTTCTTTCCGGTTCGGCACTTCTAAGATAGTACCCGGAATCAAAGAACAGAAAACCATATGTACGCCTTGAAAGGAGCGCCCGGTATTCAACGTTTGACCACAAAAGCCTGTTAGCCAGGAACTGGTTTTCATTGTATCCGCGCAGCGTATTGGCACCCCCAAATCTGTAAAGATCGCTTACTTCAAAAACAGAACTTCTTAATTCCCTGCCGTGAAGCCCAATGGCGGCTACCTGCCTGTTGAATATTTCATAAAAAATACTGAAGTCCACGGCAAAGCGCTGCTGGTTCACTCTGGTAACAGCATCCTGGCTGAGGAATCTTGCAGGACCGTTAATTTTCTTTCTGCTGAAAAGATAGCTGTTAAAAAAGTAGATTCCTTTTGCGGGTGCATAGAAATCATCTCTTGTATCAATTTTCAGGTTTGCCCCTGTGGATATGGTTGAAGAGTTGAAAACAGTAAGAAACGAAGAACCGTTCTCTGTGGGGATTACATCTTCTGCAGCAAGAACCAGTGAGGCCGATATATCTTCGGCAGCCAGGTACTCCAGAGAGCCTTCGTATCTTCTCTGCACGTAGGTGGTATCCTGTTTATGCTGCACAAGTGCAAGGTTTATGTTAAAAGGATAATTAAAGAGCCATGGCTCCAGATATCTCAGCTCCAGATCCTGTGAATACCTGTCCAGCTGCTGCCACTTAATGGCTGCTCCCCTTCCCGTGCCCAGCAGGTTGCGCAGTGTAACGTTAACAAGTCCGGTCAGATAACCTTTCTGCCCTTCCGTGGTCCCCGGCAGATAGCCAAGTATGCCGTCGAAGTTATTGGTCTGTTTTTCTTTTACATCAATGAGCAGTACACCTTCACCGCGTGAATTAAGATAATAGGATGGCTCTTCAACCGGTTCAAAAAAGCGCAGACGGTCCAGCTTCTGCGGAATTTCATCAATGAGCTTCTGTGAATAAAGCCCGCCGGTTTTAATCCTTAATTCCCTCAGAATTACCCTGTCGGCAGTTTTTGAATTCCCCTTTATTTTAACCTCATCGATCTTTGTAACCTGGCCTTTATCAATCCTTATGAACAGGTCGGCAGCGTTCCTATTGGAAGCAGTATCTTTTGTTAAGTAGATAGAGTTCAGGATTACTTTTGCAAAAGGAAAGCCTCTTTCCTGCAGGAAATCGAGCGAAGAGGAGATGTTACTTTCAAGCTCTGATTTTACAAATATCTGACCTTTCATAAAACTATAGAGCCTGTCAAAATAGGCGGAATCGGGACCTGCTCCACTAATGCTGATATTCCTTACATAAGCAGGGCTGCCGGGCTGAACAGAAATATTCAGAACCGCCTTTTTAGTGTCGGCTGAGGCTTCAAGGCCGGTCCCTTCAAATGATGGGCGAAAGTAACCTCTTTCAGAAAGGCGTTTCGAGATATTCACCTTTACACTGTCAAACATAGAGGGAAAAACCTTCATACCTATACGTACACCGCTCCAGCCCAGGTATTCCGTTTTACTGAATACGCTGCCGGAAACGTTTATACTTTCAATTACCTGCGCATAAAAAGCAGCCGGCAGAAAGACGATGAGTATAAAAGCTATCAGATATTTTTTATTCATATATTATGCTTTCAGGATTCAAAAGCGAAGGAAACTTACGCCTTTTCCTGTAAAAATAAAACATAAAAAGGATTCATTCGCCTGATGCAGGACACACACAAACACACCTGGGATAGCTTATTTCTTCACGGGGGTAAAAAGAAAGCAGTGAACCCGCCGCCGCGGATTCACTGCCCTGAGCCGGAAAGGAGAGCTAATTATCAGTTACGGTTTCCGGGATCACCGTATCCATAGTTGTCGTCTCTGTTGCCGTTATTCCCGTTGTCATTATTCCTGTTGTCGTTATCATTCCCCCTGTTATGATAGTCATACCGGTCATCAGAACCGCGCCCTTTGCCATAATACATATCATTGATCTGTGAGTAACTCTTTCCCTGGTTCCTCATTGTTACTACATCATTCTCCCCGCAGTGATAACATTCAGAAATCATTCTTGAGTTTACTGCATTTATAATGTCATAGTCGCTTACATAATAGCCTCTGTGGTTTCTAAAATATCCATAAGCTCTGCCGCGCGGAGCATGAAAATTTCTTCCTGGGAAAAAGATCTCAGGTCCAAGTCCGTACTGGTATGTAATATCCATCCATGAATAGCCGCTGCGTCTGAGGCGTGCAACTTCCCTGGGAGAAGCACCTGCCCTTCTGGCAACAAAAAATACTACAGGTATTTCCTCATCCGGAAGCCTTCTGTCCCTTACAATAATAACCTCATTCTGAGGGACCCTGAAATAATTGCCCACCGTCATATAGAACCCATTCAGGCCGCCTCTGCCCATTGAAATCCCGGCATTTATCTGTGCATCAAGCTTTGCAGATGCCACTAAGAAAATTGCTGCAAGTAATATCATTAGATTTTTTGCGCGTTTCATATTGAACTCCTAACTCTCTGCATTTAGTGCAGGTAATGTAATTAAGTTGACCGATTGTTTTCCCTATTTTACTTTTGGAAGCATAAACATTAAATCATTTCCTTTCAACCGTTTTCATTTCCGTTAAAACATATGTTTCAAATAGCATGCCTGAAGAAAATTTTCTGTTTTAATAAAAAACAAAGAACAGATGTACAGAGAAGTGGACTTCATGTGTATTGCAGATACAACACTCCCCAACGCCGTTCGTCAGGCGGATCTGCCTTTCACACATTTTCTTTGTTAATTGGAGCTGTTTTTATTATTTTCTCTAAAATTCTTTTTCAAAAAAGTTTTAACTTTAACGAATTGCCAGGTTGCTTCCGAATGACCCGTAAACAGAAATACTGGATATGTCAGCTATGCGGCTGGGGGCTTTATACCCTGATCCTTTTTTTATTTTCATTCCAGTCTACCAGGACTTTCAGTGAAAAGCTGGCCTATTCCTCGTCTGTATTTATTCTTCAGCTGACTCTGACGCACCTTTACCGCATCGTAATAAACCGGAACAAATGGCTGGAGCTGCCAATACAGAAAAATATCCTGAGGATAATTTTATCGTCCTTAGGCTTAGCCTTCCTCATTGAGGCTTCACTGTTCGTATTGTTCAATGTACCAGAGATCAGGGAGCTGAAGGACATTAATTTCAACCGCGTATTTATAAATTATATTAATCGCAGTTTCCTGAACTTTGCCTGGGCAGTTATTTACTTTGCAGTTCATTATTTTGAAAACTATAACAGTGCAAAGCTTGATGCACTCCGTTACGAAATGCTTCTTAAGGATTTTGAGCTTAATGCCCTGAAGTCGCAGATGAATCCCCACTTTATTTTTAATGCACTTAACAGCATCTCGGGACTTATAAATGAGAACCCCCGGAAAGCCCAATGTGCCCTGTCGCAGCTTTCAAGTCTGCTCAGGTATTCGCTCAGAGTAAATGCCAACCAGACAGTTTCTCTTGAAGAAGAGATGCAGATAGTTAACGATTACCTGGAGCTGGAGTTGATCCGTTATGAAGAAAGACTAAAGGTAAGGATGGATATAGATCCCGCCTCTCTTCAGATTCAGGTGCCGCCTTTAATGATACAGACGCTTTGCGAGAACGGAATAAAGCATGGAATCTCAAGGCTTCCGCAGGGAGGCGAACTCTTTATACGATCGGTCCTGGGAAATGGCTCCTTAAAGCTGGAGATCCGGAATACGGGAACTCTCGCAGGCGGGGGTGCAGAGGACTCTCATGGCAATGGCTATGGAGTAAGGAATACAAGACAAAGACTTTCTCTTCTCTATGGAACCGAAGCCTCGTTCGACTTAATAAAAGTATCTGAAAATTTCGTTTCAGCCGAAGTGGTAATTCCTTTATGAGGTATTTATGAAAGTATTAATTATCGACGATGAAAGACTTGCCCGTGTTGAATTAAAAAGACTTCTGCTGCCCTACCCGGAAATTAACGTTCTGGGTGAAGCTGTTAATACGGAAGACGCTCTTGAGAAGATTAAACTTCTTGAGCCTGAACTTTTGTTTCTCGATATACAGATGCCCGGAATGGACGGCTTTGAACTCCTTGAAAAACTGGATCATGTGCCTCAGGTAATCTTTACAACTGCATATGATGAATTTGCTCTCAAAGCTTTTGATTACAATGCCCTGGATTACCTCTTAAAGCCAATACTGCCCCGCAGGCTTGAAAGCACAATAAAAAAAGTTCTAAGCAGGCAGGGCGCCGCCGCCCAAACAATCACCACATCCCAGAATCTGCTGACTGAAAATGACCAGATATTTGTTAAGGACGGGGAAAAGTGCTGGTTTGTAAAGTTATCGGATATTAAATTCTTTGAGTCAGAAGGCAACTATGTCAGAATTCATTTCGACCATTTTAAGCCCCTGGTGCTTAAATCCCTGAACTCAATTGATGAAAGGCTCGACCCCAGGAGCTTCTTCAGAGCCAGCAGAAGCTTTATCGTCAATCTGAAATGGATTGATACAATTGAGACTTCCATAAGCGGAGGACTGATTGCAGTGCTCAGAGGTGGTGCAAAAATTGAAATATCCCGCCGCAGGTCTCTTAAATTCAGAGAAATGCTGAGTTTATAAGATTTCTTCCAGTTTTATGCGATTTCCTCACTCCCGGAGGCTGAAAGGGCCTGTTTTATCAAAAAGCGTTAAACTTTCCTGCATTAATGCCGATAATATGATTAAGGATAGGTATAAGCATACAAAATGAACATCGAAAACACAAATTCAATTCAGGCTTCAACTTATACTATTGATTCTGCTGCTGTTATAAATACAGATGAATATGCAAAAAGGCAGGAGGAATCCAAAACTGAAGTGAACTCTTCTGGTAAATCAGTTGCTGATTCCATCCGTATTTCAGATGATGCACGCACCGAAAAAGAAAAAAAGATCGTTGATGAGCTGGAGAAAATTGACAGGCAGGTTCAACAGCATGAAGCTGCGCACCAGGCTGCGGCCGGTGAGCTGTTCCGCGGCAAATCTTTTACTTACAAGATAGGTCCCGACGGTAAAAGGTATGCTGTATCCGGCGAAGTACATATTGATACTTCTGCAATTTCATCAAACCCGAAGGCTACTATTGCAAAAATGGAGCGCATAAGAAGAGCAGCCACTGCTCCGGTCGATCCTTCATCACAGGACATGTCAGTTGCCGCAGAGGCCGCTAAAATTGAAGCTGATGCTAAAGCACAGCTCCAGCAGCAGAGCTTTGCAGATGCAACCGCTCATAAGGTGTCTGCTCCTGTTTCAAGCGGCACACAGAAAGAGACGGAAGGAACAGTTTCTTCTGTTGTGAAAAGTAATACCGCAGACAATATAGTACTGGCTCCGAATCTGCAGGTTTCTATACTTTTTAATACCCCGGCAAATCTTGCTTCGCCTAAACCCAGAATAAACCTTATCATATAGGATTAACCTATTCTGCAGGTTTAATATTCAGCGTATTTATTTTTTTGCCGAGAGTATAAATCTTAACCTTTTCCCGGATTTCCGGAACCTGATCCTGATTCACACTGCAAATTTCCCATGTGGCTGCATTTAAGGCCCCGAGGCTTGTGGCAAAAGAGAGTGTCTCTTCGTATGTCATTGCATTATGCAGCCCGTGTGCAACTGCAGCCGTAAATGCATCCCCGCTTCCGGTAGCATCCAGCTCTTTAACCTGAGGAGTTTCCGCCTTATAAAGAAAATCAAAATTGGATGCATAAACAGGCTTGGATCCATCAGTAAGAAAAGCCTGCTTTACACCCTTATCATAAAGACCCTGCATGTAATCAAGTATATCCTTTTCTTCATTAAATACAACATTCATTGAAGTGCTGATTTCATGAATATTGTTATGTATAACAGTGGGAGCTTGTTTTATGCACTCCTTAAGATTACTGCCGTAAGTGTCCACTATAGATATCTTGTCAAATTCGCGGGCCATTTCTATTCCATATGGAAAAATATCATCGGTCAGGTGAGAAGGCGAGCTGCCGGAGAAAACAACTATTTCGCAGTTTTCGATCATTTTTTTCATCCTGGTCTTAAATTCATCCGCCTCAGACTGTGTTATTTCGGAATTAAGGCCGAAGAAAGTCGTAAGGCGCTCTTCCCCTTCTTCCATAACGAGGGATGCCTGCCGGGTTTCGCTTTTTGTCTGAACAGCCGTAAAGTCGATATTTTCAGCTGTAAGCAGATTTCTTAAAATTTTCCCGTTGTTGCCGCCAAGAAATGTAAAGGCGAGGCTTTCTGTTTTAAGGCTTTTAAGCTGCCGGCTTACATTAATTCCCTTGCCGCCTGCGCTGAAGGATTCATTGATAGCCCTGTTGTTTTTACCGAGCTCTATATGCTTAAAAAGAAGTCTTCTTTCCAGTAGAGGATTAAGTGTAACTGTTAAAATCATGATGCCCCAATTTAGTTTTATGTACAAAAAAAAATACAGAATACTGTTAAAGTGAACTACACTAAAATAGTATTCTGTATTAAAAATTTCTATTAGTTAAATATTATTGCCTGTATTTCCACCAGCTGCCATAGACAGGATCGAGAAGCCTGTAATCCCCGAATCCGGTCTGATCGACAAATACGAAGCGCTTGTTTATGTCGTAATAATCCCAGACCTCGTAGGGTTTGGAATCATATTCAAATGGATAGCGCTCTATATTACTGGGAGGTCCAAGTGTAATAAAGACCATTCCCATATCAGTCCTCCAGCCTTCCATATAGTTTTTGAAGTGCTCGTTGGCATAGGCTATTCTTCTGTAATACTCCTCAAATACTTCATTCTGCTCGGTTGAAGGCGAGGGATCCTTTGATTTCCAGAACTCCAGGAATTTCTTCTGTTTTTCATCCTTTGAAGGAGCATCTTTTATTTTCTTCAGTTCAGACTCATTGGCGATATAAACCAATTGATCGATGGCCTTATCCAGGTCATTGACAGCTGTAGGCATTCCGATCCACCTGGAAACAAATCTTTTCTGAGTTTCCGCCTTAGCCTTTCCGTCCTCATCCTGAAGTACAACATAGAGGTCATACTGCCCGAGGCTGAGTTCAGCGTTCTGCAGGGAATAATTAACCTGAGTGGTACCCTTAGCAACGTCTCTCGAGTCCTTCTGTGTATATAGAACTTTTTTGTCGTCTTTCTTCTCATTCTCATCTTTGCCGGGCTTACTTTCGGCAACAGAATAATTTATATCGATTTTCCTTGCGGTATCAGAATATATTTCATAGTACATCATGAGTCCTTCTTTTCTGGAGGCAACATTTCTTGATATATTGGGGATCATTTTTTTCTGGCCATTTACTTCTATCATTTTCTGAATAAGCAATATATCGCTGACAGAAAGGGGAGCATCCATATTTTTTACTGAAAACATGCTCTCGAGTGCAGTGCTTTTTTTAGAGTCCTTGTCTTCCACTTCAACCCTCAGAAAGTAGTTTGCCGGAGGAAGGTCAAAGGATTTCAGGCTGAGGTTGAAGTTATCCTTTGAAGTGGCTGCCTCGAAGCTGCCTGCGTTAACAGTTTCACCCCATGATTTTTCTGTTATCATTTTATCCTTCGAATCGTCGGTATAGATGGAAGCTGTAACGTTATAGTCGGCAGAAAAACCCTGTGCGGATTTTACGAACTGGATTCCGTTATAAGGCACTTCAACGTATAAATCCATGCGTGTTTTACCAGGCTGAGTGCCCCTGTAATTATAAGCATCAAAATAAAACTTAGGGGATCCTTCTCTGGATATTTGTCCTTTGGAGGTCTCCACCTGGGCCCAAAGAGGCAGCACCATGGCGAGCAATACTAGAATAACGCTTTTCATTTTAGATCCTTTTAAATACTTAAATTCTTAAGACTTCACCATAAAGATCATAATCATTACAGTCATAGACTTTCACATCATAAAAATTCCCGGTTATAAGTTTTTCTTTTGCAGGGATTAGTATTTCCCCATCCACTTCGGGTGCATCCTTCATAGAGCGTGCTATATAATATCCTTCTTTTCTCGAACCCTCAAAGCCGTCTACAATTACGCGTAGCTGTTTACCAACAAGCTCCCTGTTTTTGGCAAAAGAAATATCCTTCTGCAGTTCCATGAGTATGGCTTTGCGTTCTTCCTTTACCTCCTCAGGAACAGGGTCGCCGAGAATAAATCCTGAAGTATTCTCTTCCACAGAATAAGTAAAGACCCCGACTTTATCGAACTGATATTCCTTTACAAACTCGCAGAGTTCATTAAAGTCGCTTTCAGATTCTGCCGGATAGCCCACGATGAAGGTAGTTCTGAGAGCTATATCCGGAATAGCCTGTTTTATCCGGTCAATTGTCTCTCTTGTTCTGCGTGAAGTAATTCCCCGCCGCATAGATTTTAAGACGTTGTCTGATATATGCTGCAAAGGCATATCCAGGTATTTGCACACCTTCGGATTGTTTTTCAGAACGTCCAGAACTTCCTGCGGAAAATGTGAAGGATAAGCATAAAGAAGCCTTATCCATTCCAGTCCCTGAATGCCGCTTAAATTACTAAGGAGTTCCGAAAGGTTTCTTTTGCCATAAATATCGATACCGTAGTCTGTCGTATCCTGGCCTATAATTACGAGCTCTTTTGTACCTTTTGCAGCGAGGAGTTCAGCCTCATGGAGGAGTTCTTCCATGGGTCTGGAAACATGCTTGCCTCTTATAAGGGGGATTGCGCAGAAGGAACACGGGTTATTGCAGCCTTCTGAAATTTTCAGATAAGCCAGGTGCTTAGGAGTAGTAACTACTCTTTCCCCCAGAAGTTCATATTTTAATTCTCCTCCAAGCTCTTTTAGTATACCGCCATAGTCTTCGGTACCAAAATAAACATCCACCTCCGGAATCTCTTTTTCCAGGTCGCTTTTATATCGTTCCGACAGGCACCCGGAAACTATTACTTTCTTAAGACTGCCATTTTTCTTCAGTTCAACTGCATTAAGAATAGTATTTATGGATTCTTCCTTGGCAGCTTCAATAAAGCCGCATGTATTTATAATTACAACTTCCGCATTGTTCGGATCGTCTGTCAGTTCACAGTTATTAATAATAAGTTGATTCATCAGACGTTCAGAATCAACGATATTTTTAGAACACCCTAAAGTAATTACACCAACTTTTTGCTTCTTTTTCATTCATCTATCTTTCTTGAGTTTGAGGCATTCATTCCTAATGTGCAGCATCTATTTTTGTACACAACAATGCCATAACGATTAACAAATTTTCCAGCTTTTAAGTTTATTTTACAAAATAAACCAGGTACAGATATACGACCGGGGAAGAAAGAAGAAGGGAGTCGAAACGGTCAAATATCCCTCCGTGTCCCGGGATAATATTAGAGGAATCCTTTACTCCGGCATCTCTTTTAATGAGAGACTCTGTAAGATCCCCAATCTGGCCTATAGTTCCAACAACAAGGCCTATTACAGCTGAATCTGCAACGCTCAGGGGGTGCAGAAACAGAATTTTCATAACTATCATTGCAATTACAGCCGCAATAAAACCTGCAATAGCGCCTTCCCAGCTTTTCTTCGGGCTGACGCGCGGGAAGAGTTTATGCTTTCCCAGAGCTGAACCGGCAAAGAAAGCGGCAGAATCGCACACCCAGATGGCCACCAGAATAGAGATCATTAAAATCCCCCCTTCCTTGTAGTCATGCGGGAAATATTCACGTATTTCTATCATGGAGCCTGAAAACAGCCCGATGTAGAAAATTCCAAGAAGCGTTGTTCCCAGATTGAAGATAGCCGAGCTTTTATTCCTGAAAAGTTCATAAACAAGAAGCAGCACTACAACAAAGTAGACCAGCATCTTAAAATCCATGAAGCGGTAATAGGCATTTGTAATAATTAGTAAAACGGCTATAAGTCCCAAAGCATCCAGGGCAAAAGCATTCTTGTTCCGGGCCATATGGCTGAATTCCCAGAATGCTGCGGCGCCAATGGCCGCAATAAATAACAGAAAAAAATGGCTTCCAAAGTAGCACGCCAGAAGAATTAATGGTATGGCAGCTACAGAAACTATAATTCGGGTTGCAGTATTTCCAAGAGACATAAAGGCTATAAATTCTCTCCGCTTTCGTTTTTATTTGAATTAATATCTTGAATTATCTGTAATGCAGACTCCAGGTCCTCTTTCCTGACCATCAGTCTGATAAATGAAAGATCCCCGACAGCAGGAAAATTCCTGTCCTTTTTGGAGACAATCATGGTTTCAATACCTGCCCCTTCCAGGTTGGCCTTCAGCATTTCGGCCTCATAAAGCTCGCTGCAGGTATAAGCTGTATCCCAGTCCTCTTCGTCTACCATATGGCTTTCGAATTCCTGTTTGTCAACCAGTTCCACGTCGCAATCGGGGCATACGGTTACACCCTCTTTATATTCGGCTTCGCAATTCGGACATATCGGCATAGTTCCTCCTTAATTTGACTTTTTATAATAAATTCGGTTCACATAGATCATAAAAAACGTAAACATGGCCACCAGGCTTAAAAACACCATAATGGAAAACCTAAGGTCTGAGACAGGGATTGCCTTAGGCAGAGAAATATCATCGGATCCATAAACAAAGAACATTAAAACAGCTATCAAATTATTCAAGAAGTGAAGTATCATTGGCAAAAATATGGTTTCACTCATATATGCCGCAAAACCAAAATAAAGTCCCAAAGCCGTAAGCGGCACTATCTGATAGGGGTGAAAGTGATAAAGGCCGAAGAAAAGCGCCGTAATTAAGGCGCCGGTAAAAGGCCTGAACTTCAGCTCGAAACTCCTCTGAACGAACCCCCGGAAGAAAAATTCCTCACATATGGCTGGGACAACCGCAACAACTACTATAATAAGAAGAGACTCGAAGAGCGACTTTGAAGTAAGAAGCGTATTATACGAGCTCTCAACAATTTTATCAATTTTATCAATATACGACTTTATCCCATTGATTGAAGGATAAGCCTCTGCAAGCTTTACAACTGCTGCATTCTGTATATAGAGATAACTCTGTAAAAGGCTGGTGAGAATAAACAGCCCAAGGGCAAATATGAGTACATCCTGAGCATTGACAGGCCTTATACGGATATGAACCTTAACATTTGTATAAATAGCTTTTGTAAAGATTATAGCGGGCAAAAGTATAAACAGCAGCTGCCCGGCTGTTGTAAGCAGCCTCATTGCCGTAATATCTGCGTCCTTAAGGTCAAACCCAAAAATCAGCAGCGTAAGGAGGCTTCCGCCCAGCTGATAGAGAATAAAAACAGCTATCAGACCGATGAATGCAGCGCTGACGGGGGAAATTTTAGGCTGGGGCTGGGGCTCAATTTCTGGGGTCTGCCCGAAACCCTCGCCGTCCTGAAAATTTTCCTCCTGGAAATCATCTTTTTTTGGGTCGTCTTCCCCGCTATAATTATTTTTATTTTCCATCGTAATAGACAAAATAAAAAAATAGGGAAATATTTCCTAAAAATATCTCCCCATTTGGCAATTTTTACCGGGCCTTAATTTTATCTATTATTTAGAGTTTACTTTCCCTGCCAGACCCTGATAGTTGGTCAGTTCTGCATCAATTGAGCCAACAACAACTTTTGTCTTTACCTTTACCGGTATCTTCAGGTTATCGTTTGAAAGCCATACAAGAATGTTTCCTTCGCTCTTAAAGAGGCCTCCCTCCTGAACAAGAGGTTCCACAATAAAGCAGTTAAATGTTCCGGCACCCACTTTAATCTGCTCGGTACCGTGATAAACTACATCGAGAGGAAACACCTTGTCGTTATAAAAGTTCTGCAGGTGAATTCTGCTTCCAGGCTTCATTTTTGAAAAATCATAAGTCCTGGCAAGATAAAAAGCAGATACTATATCGTTTACGTACTTCGGAATACTATATTCGCCCTGGCTGGTCTTGGCCTTTCCGCTGCGCTGATCGAAAAATGCTGAGAAATCCCTGGAATAGCCCCCTTCTCTTATATGCTGTTCAAATCTCCACGGAAAAAGCCCTTCGGCATCCATGTAGGTTTCATACCTGTCGCGCACCTTATAGAACCAGTCGAAGCTGGGCACTGAGGCAACCTGAAATGTGATCTGGTAGACGTCGCGTCCGGAGATCTTTTTCATTCTTGGCACTTCCATGGTTGCAACACCGGCCTTTACAAATCCGTATTTAACATCGAAGGTTAATTTTTCTCCAACCTTAAAGGCGTTATTTTCGATTTTCCGGAATTCAGGAGTAGTGCCTGAACTTCCGGTCTGGTCGCGCCTGTTGTTGTTCTGGGAATTTATCTCTGAAATCATCAGTAAAAGGATGAAAAAAGGGAAAAATACCTTCTTTAATTTAGTCATGTAACTCTCCATTATGCACTCTGTTTAACACACTTTTTATATATTCAAAAACTTTATCCGGCTTTATCGTATCCATACAGTTCAATTTTTCACATTGTTCCCTTGTACAGTTTGTACAGTTAATCTCAGGACTAAAAACAATCCGTTTTTCAGTATAAGGCCCCCATCTTTCAGGTGAGCAGGCCGTAATTCTGGGGTAAAAACCAACGACATCTTTCTTAAGAGCGGCAGCCAGGTGTATAGGCCCTGTGGAGTTGGCAATCAGCATGTCACTCCTGCTAATTAAAGCCATAAGCTCCTTAATATTAAGCGCCCCGGCGAGGTTAAGAGCATCGGTACCTTGTGCCAGTTCGCTGCAAATTTTCTTTTCACTCCCGGAACCAGTAATAATGACTCTGCATCTCAAATCCCGTACCAGCCTTTGTACAAGTTCCTTAAACCTTAAAACAGGCCAATCCATGGCACTTCCGCCGCTTCCGGGGTGAACAATAATAACCG
Organism: Syntrophomonadaceae bacterium; assembly: GCA_050259615.1. Lineage (GTDB taxonomy): Bacteria > Bacteroidota > Ignavibacteria > Ignavibacteriales > SURF-24 > JAAXKN01. The sequence continues at coordinate 25,551 of JBLNAZ010000037.1, forward strand.
GGTTCTTAAAATTAACACCATTTTCAGACAATAGCTGTTCAATTTTCTGTCCGTCCGGGGAATTTACATGAAGGTCAAAAGACACGTTTTCTCTGGTCACAGGCTCATTTATGTCAAAATGCTTCAGCAGATTTACGTTATATTCCAGCTCATGGCGTCCGACATTTTTTCTGTGCTCAAAGGTCTTATGGTTAAAAAGAAAAGAATACCATCTGTAGCCGGTGCCTATGCGGTGCTTTATTCCTGAAAAAAGCATGATAAGGGCCAGCCTGAAAGTGGGATAAACAACCAGGCAGGTATCGAACCTGTACTGCCTCAAAAGCCTGACGTTTTCCCAAAGGGAAGTTTTACCCCCGTTTTCCTTAAGGACGATTACCCTGTCGGTTTGGCTGTTTGAAAGGGCGATATCTTTTGTGTATTCCCTGACCAGAAATGAGACACTGGTGCCCGGGAAATGTTTTTTTACAATGCCTGCCACAGGCAGTGTAAGCACAAGATCGCCAATCCTGTCGGTACGAACTATTAAAAGGTTTTTAGGTTCAAGCATTTTATTTTGAAACAAAAGGGTTATTCATAATAAAAAAGCGCCATGGCAGGTCCACGGATTTACTGATGCCGATTCTTTTGGAAGTCACAATATCATCATCTTTTACTTTTTCGCCTTCCGCAATAAAGATACTGCTGCCCAGAAGGTCCGCCCCGTTGTGCTCCCTTGTAATATTATACGCCTGGCAGAGTTTCCCGGGACCGCTCGTGAGGTTACGGAATTCCTTTTTAGTAAGTGTATCTAAATTAACCAAATCTCTTTTCAGGCGGTTCTGAGCCATAAAGTTAATTCCTTCCAGCGGTTCAACGGCTCTTAAGAGGACAGCCTTTCCCTCCCCTTCGTGTCCAGTAACCACGTTGCAGCAGAAATACATCCCGTATGTAAAATAGACGTAGAGGTAGCCGCCAATGCCGAACATAATTTCATTACGGGGAGTTCTGCCAATAAAAGTATGCGCGGCTTCATCGACTGCGCCGTCGTAGGCTTCAACCTCAACAATTCGGCCTGCAAAGAACCTGCTGTTGTCCAAATCCTGTTTAACAAAGATCTTTCCCAAAAGAGATTTTGCAACCTGTAAGAGATCACCGGTGTAAAATTCTCTCGGAAGCTTTCTAATAGCGAAATCCGCATGAATCATTAAATCTGTTTCCTGAACATAAAATCAAAGCTATAAGGTTTCCTTTTTAAGGCCCCCAGAGGCCTCCAGGAAAATTCAATCCGTTAAAATACGTTAAAATCAGGCATGAATCCAGACGAAAAAGTTGTCATAAACTCTGGTTAATAATTTCAGGCAAGGTGCTCTGCGGGTTGGAAAAATAAGCCCGCATGCATGCAGATAAAGGAGTAAAAAGATATTATAGAACGGCCTACCAGCCGCTCTGGCCCAGCTGCTGCTCGATTTCGTCTATTTTTGACTGGTAAATTTCTTTTCTGTCGGGACTTTTTCTAAGGAGTATTTTGTAAATGGCTAAGGCTTCGCTGAACTTGCCCTGTGAAAGATAAATCTTGGCCAGGGTTTCTGAAGCTATGGCTGACTCTGCCTGCTCAGGAGTTTCCTCTTCACTTCCGGTTTCAGGCATTAGTTCTTCAGGATTTATATTCAGGGATATTCTGGCTGAGGATATTTCCTTTGCCAGGTCGTCAAGTCTTTCATCAATGGATGATATATTTGCGGAGGAGTCTTCATCAGCATTCTCAGGAGATCTGTTTGCCGGGCTGTTGTGACTTTCTTCAGCCTTGGTTTCTGAAGTTTCCGGAACGTCCTCATTAAAAAACGAAACCCTGCGGCTTTCCGTAAGATTTGAATTCTTTCTTCTTCTTTTTTCAAGTTCGCCAATGTAGTAATAAAGGGATTCTTTGGAACGGATCAGGTCCGCACCCTTTTTGAAAGCTTCTTCGGCATCATCATAATTGCTTAAGAGCATCTGAGCCTTGCCAAGAAGTATGTATGCCGTAGGATAGTTAGGGAATTCCGCAAGGCCGCCTGAAAGTATGCTGACGGCCTTATGCAGATTGTTTTTTTCAATTTCAATTCCTGCCGCTCTTACAAACAGTGGTGATTTCCTGTTATACTCGTATATGAGGGCAAGTTTTTCTTCAAAGAGATCTTTCTTCGGCAATAGTCACCTTATTTCTTATAATATACGCTTTTAAGCGACATTGATGAGACCATGGTAAATCCCAGGAAGAACAGCAGGTGGAACGGTAAGGCTGCAATTTCCATGAAATAAATTGAAGCAACCACACCCACCAGGCAGTATACCGCTAAAAGCATTTCAATATAAACTGTAGGACTAAGTTTCTTTTTTGCACTGTAATTAGGTTTCGGCTGTGTGTCACCCGGTTTTACCTTGGGTGTGCGTACAAACTCGCTTTTTCTGCTTAAGAGACCTTCAACAACGGCTCTTGAGTTGTTTACAGCAAAGCCCATGCTTCCTGCCATAAAAAGCGGAAAAAGAGCTATCTTCTTTCTCCAGTCAGTATGAATATCTTTCTGTGAATAGAGATAGAACAAAAATGAACTGAAGAATGCCAGAATAAAAATCGACATCATATTAAAGAAAGCCTCATGCGGACCACTGTTCTTAATGAAAACAAGCGGTACGTTAAGTATGCACGCCAATAGAGTAATAGGAAATGCGAAGTTAATGCTCAGGTGGAATGTGCACTGAAGCTTAGTCCTGAGTGAAATGTCACTTTTCCATACCAATGGAAGAAGCTTCTTTGCCGTTTCAATGTGACCTTTTGTCCATCTGAACTGCTGGGCCTTTAGGGCATTTATTTCATCGGGAAGCTCGGCAGGAGTTGTAAAGTCCCTGAGGTAAACAAATTTCCAGCCCTTTAACTGAGCCCTGTAGCTTAAGTCAAGATCTTCAGCCAGAGTGTCACCCTGCCAGTTGCCGGCGTCTTCAATACATTCTTTTTTCCAGATGCCGCCGGTTCCGTTAAAAGTAATAAAGAATCCTGCTTTATTTCTAACGCTCTGTTCAATTACAAAGTGACCATCCAAGGCAAGGGCCTGAACTTTAGTAAGAAGTGAATCATCGCTGTTTGCATGATCCCACCTGGTCTGAACCATTCCAATCTTTGGATTATTAAAATAACTGAGGGTTTTCTTGAGAAAGTCCTGTGTCGGCATGAAGTCTGCATCAAAGATAGCAACATAATCGCCCTTGGCAACTTTGAGCCCTTCATAAAGGGCGCCGGCCTTGAAGCCTTCCCTGTTGCCTCTTCTTATCTGTTTTATGTCGAAACCCAGGTCCTGTTTTTCTGCAACCAGCCTTGCAACGAGCTGTGTTGTTTCGTCTGTGGAGTCGTCGAGCACCTGAACTTCAAGGAGTTCTTTCGGGTAATCAATTGCGCATACGCAGTTGATAAGTCTTTCGACAACATAAAGCTCATTATACAAAGGAAGCTGGATGGTAACTTTTTTGTCCTCTTTTAATTCCTTGTTTGCCTGGGGACTTTTTTTCCCGTATTTGTTATGATAAAACAGCATCACAAAGCCGTGACTGCCGAAAATCAATAAAATTGTAAGTGAAATAAAATAAGAAATCAGTACTACATCATCCATCGTTTTTCCTTGAATATTGTTACCAATTTGAAACTGTGCCGATTAAAATATCCTCGGCAACCTTATCCAGTGCAGATTGAATACCTGCGGGCCTGTTGGCCGTTATATTTTCCGTTGTATAATCGCCGTAATTAGAGTAATTTTTCTCCGAAATAGTTTTCTTTTTAACCAGATCCTTGAACAGAACCCTTACAGTAATTGTAATTCTTCTGGTTTTAACATTTTCCCTGCTGTTTCCTGCTGCGGCAATTACCGCAGGGGCATCATTAAAAGAAACTATAGAACACTCAAGCAAAGCATCTGCCGAGGACTTTTCAGCCACACGCAGCGTATTGTCGTTATTAAAGGACTGAATAAGCCTGCTTGTCAGCTGTTCCCTTAAATTTATCTCTCCCACCCCGCTCCTGTCCTCAACAACCGGGATGGATACTGTTTTCAGGTGCGGGGCTACAGAAGCTCCCGTAAAGGAATAAAAACAGCCAGTAAAATTACAAACAATCATTATAACAAACAATAGTCCCAATGGGCGCATAATTTTATAGATCATATTCCTGCATCTTCCGGTATAGTGTTCTTTCGCTTATTTTCAGCAGTTTTGCCGCCTGCTTCTTGCTGCCTTTCGAGTAATTAAGGGCATTTCTGATGGCTTCTTTTTCCATTACGTCGAAAGGCACAACTTCATCGACATTAACTTGCGAATTGTTGTCTTTTTCGTGAATTTCCTGGTAGTTTTTATAAACCACCTGCTTTAACTCCATGATGTCTCTTTTGATCTCAATAAGCGCGCGGTAGATCATCTCCCTGTCGGCATCCTCCGGCGTGCGGTGGACAAATACCGGGAGGTTCCTGTTTTCCTTCTCTTCGGCTTTACTTTTTATAAGAAATGAAAACGACTGCACGTCCAGAATTCCTGTGCGGTTTAAGGCAATTGCGGTCTCAATGGAATTTTTAAGTTCGCGGATATTGCCGGTCCATGTGAAATTTGTCAGCAGGTCCAGCGCCTCATTGGTTATATGGGGCAAAGGAAGTTTATTAGCCTCGGCATAAGATTTTACAAAATGGAGTGAAAGTTCGCTTATATCTTCCCTGCGTTTTCTTAATGGAGGAATGTAAATCGTAACTGCCTTAAGACGGAAATAAAGGTCTTCCCTGAACCTTTTGGCGTCAACCTCCTTCTGGAGGTCCTTGTTGGTGGCGGCTATAATACGCACATCCACCTGAGTTACGGTTTCACTTCCAATACGCATAAACTCCTTATTTTCAATTGCCCTCAGAAGTTTTACCTGTGTAGTCAGCGGCATTTCAGCCAGCTCATCCAAAAACAGCGTGCCGCCGTCGGCAATCTCAAAATATCCCTTTCTGTTTTCAACGGCCCCGGTAAAAGATCCCCTTCTATGGCCGAAGAGTTCACTTTCAAGAATGCCTTCTGGAATAGCGCCGCAGTTGACTGTAACAAGCGGATTATCTGCCCGTTTACTGTAGCCGTGAATTGCACGGGCGAAGACTTCTTTTCCAACTCCGCTTTCCCCATATATCAGAACCGAAATGTCAGACTGGGCTACCTGCATTATAATATCAACAAGGTCTTTTATTTCCTTGGATTTACCTATGATTCCGAATTTTTCCTGAAACTGGCTAATGGTCATTCTTTTTCTTGCAATAGAAGTATAAAAACTATTCCCAATTTAACACATATTTTGATTTATTTAAATCCAAATAGATGCCCTTATTTTAATAATGGCCCCGTGAGATCCTTTTTCATTCCGTCTGAGGCAATTACAAACCTTTCACGTTCAGATACAGGAAGAGCTTCAAGCCAGGTTTTTAATGAAGCCTCGTCGCTTATATGCGTAAGAAACGTTTTTCTGATGCTTCTTTGTTCCCTCACTGCCTGAATGAGCTCGCCTAGGCCGATATGGGTTGTTTCGCTCAGGAGAATTTCAGGAGCTTCGGCCTGAAAAAGATAAAGGTCATTTTTATCTGCAACGTCCCCGGTGTAAAAAAGCCTGGTATTTTCCCCGGTGAATAAAAATCCTGCAGAGACAAGAAGCTCCCTGCCGGCTCCTTCCTTAAAGACTTCGAAAGTCCCCTCGTATTTCTTAAGGTGTGAATTTTCCTTGGCCTTAAAGCTGAGGTTGTCTGAAAGAAAGAAGCTTTCCCCCGTCTTAAAACCCAGAATAACAAGTTCAAAGCCCAGGCGCTCTTTAAAGACGTAGCCTGTTTCTAGAAACTCATTCAGCTTTTCAGTGAGATTTTGGTGCACAAGAAGCTGAAGCGGGAGCGTTCTTTTTCTCATTTTCATCTGAATGATGAGTGCTGATATTCCGTTGAGGTGATCGGGATGAAAGTGGGAGAACAAAATTGAGTTTATGGAGTTGAAATTTACGCGTGATTGCTCAAGGGCCCGGGATGCGCCGTCACCGGCATCAACCAGGAGGTTGTAGCCCGGAACAGATATCAGAAAAGAAGAAAAGTATCGCTCAAGAGATACTTTTCCGGATCCGGTGCCGGCAAATGTTATCTGCAAAACGAGCCTTTAAGACTATTAAACATAAACCCTGCCAATTTAATTTATCCGTATAATAAGTAACAGAAAACAAAGAAACAAGGCTTCAAATCACTGCCCGGTGCTGATTACCCTGCCGTTCAGTTTGTAGCGTGTATTAATAAAGTCAAGCGTTTTGCGGGCTTCGTTTTCGGAGGTGAATTTCCCGACATTTACAACGTTCAGCGTGCTGCCTGCAACGTCCTTTTTTTTAAGCTCCGTAAAGTAACCGGCATCGCGGAAATTGTCCATCAGCTTAGCTGCATTGTCTTCCTGGAGAAATGCTCCTGCCTGTATGGTAAATCTGAAATCTTTTTTTGTACCGGGATTTACATTCTTTTGGGAATTCTGTTCAATTGGTGCAGAATTTGAGTCATTTTTTACGGAAGACACATTTTTCTTTTCGGGTGTTAAAAAGGAAGACCTGGGATAGTTCTTCTTTAGCTCATCCATATAGCCCGAGGCTTTAGAATAGCTTCCAAGTGCATAATAATAAGAATAAACCCAGTAAAGTGAAGCATCGGCATATTTGCTTTTAGGATACTTCTGATAGATCGAAGAATATTTTGCAAGCGCCTCTTTGCCGTCCTGTGTAAGCATGGCATCAAGGAACATTACCGAAGGATCTTTCGGGTTGGTCTTCTTTAGCTTTTCAAGCCCCTGTCTGGCGCTTTCGATCTGGCCTGATTCGATCTGTCTTAGGTATGAGGTTATGTTTACTTCCTGAGCATAAGCCGGAGCCAGACCCATCAGGAACAAGAATAAAACCGTTTTAACAATAGCGCGCACTATTTACCTTCCTGGATAAAATTCCTTCTTCAGAGTTCCATTGGATTTATTAGAACTGCCTGAAAAATTTTCAGGCAGTTAAATGCAGATTTTCTCCCGTCTGAGTATAAATTTCAACTACATCTCCGAACAGAGTACCCGAAGTTGCCCTGTTGATCTTAACTTTTATATAGCTGCCTTCCGTAATCTTTTCAGAACGCGGGAATATGGCAACTTTATTTGAATCCGTACGGCCCGCCATAAAATCCTCACTCTTGCGGCTGAATCCTTCAACGAGGACAATCTCCTCTTTGCCTATAAGGCTCTGGTTTACCTCGTGGGAAATCTGCTGCTGAAGATCTATGATTTCCGAAAGGCGTTTAACCTTGGTTTCTTCCGGAACGTCGTCCTCCATTTTGTAGGCTTTTGTACCTTCGCGGGGTGAATACTTGAACATATAAGCCCCGTCGTAGCGTACCTTGCGCATAACTTCAAGCGTCATAAGGTGATCTTCCAGAGTTTCAGTCGGGAAGCCTGCAATAATATCTGTTGAAAAGCTGACGCCGGGAATTATCTTTTTGGCCTTTTCAATAAGACCCATATAATGCTCAATTGTATAGGTCCTGTTCATCAGCTTAAGAATTCTGTTGGAGCCCGACTGTACAGGAAGATGAATATAGTTGCATATATTATCGTTGCCTGCAATAGTATAAAGCAATTTGTCTGAAAGATCCTGCGGATGAGAAGTAGTAAACCTTATGCGCAGTTTGGGGTCCACGGCCGCGCATGCTGCAAGCAGGTCGGCAAAGTCGGAGCCGCTGTCATTATATGAATTTACGTTCTGGCCCAGAAGAGTTACTTCCCTGAAATTTCTTTTTGAGAGTACTTTTACTTCCTCAACAATTGAGTTCAAAGCGCGGCTTCTTTCGCGTCCGCGGGTAAAGGGAACAACACAATACGTACAGAACTTGTCGCAGCCTCTCATCACCGATATCCACGCCTGGAGGCCGTCTTCCCTGTAAGGGATAATATCGTCGTAGGTTTCCGTGCGTGAGAGCTTAACGCCTATCCCCTTATCGCCGTTAAATGCGATACTGAGGTATTCGGGCAGGCGGCGGTATTCATCGGGACCAACAACAAGATCCACGATTTTCTTTTCTTCAATCAGTTCCTTTTTAAGCCTTTCAGCCATACAGCCGAGAATGCCCACAACAAGACCCGGTTTTTCAGTCTTCAATGTCTTGAAATTTCCAAGCCTTCCGTATATTCTCTGCTCTGCATTATCCCTCACACTGCATGTATTTATAAGTATTACATTTGCATCTTCAGCAGTCTGCGTCATCTCATAGCCGTTATTCTTCAGAATACCCATTACAATTTCAGTATCGGCAAGATTCATCTGACAGCCATAAGTCTCTATATATATGTTATTCTTACTCATTTTTCTCTTTCATTTTAAGCTCAAATATAAAGATTTCATGTCTTCTAAACAATGAATTTATTGGCCTAAAAGGTTCAAGGTTTTTGCCCTGCAGAGGAGAGTTCTCAGTTGACTAGCCCCGACCTTCAGGTCTACGGTGTATACACAAGTTGGTACCGGTTTATTATCTGCTCTCAGAGGAGTTAAAAAAGATGCAAGGAGAGCATCTGGAATTACGCAGTTATTAAGCACCGAAGGTGCGCTCTGTCTAT
>JBLNAZ010000038.1:0-2741 GCA_050259615.1 Syntrophomonadaceae bacterium
AACTGGCCAGTTTGGGCTACTTTAGCAGGAGCATTTTTTTTATCTGTATGAAGCTGCCGGCTGTTAGCTTATAGATGTAGGTGCCGCTGGCAAGGCTCGAGGCATCGAAGTTATATGTGTAGCGCCCGGCTGACTTGAATTCATTTACGGGCTGCGCTATGAGCTGTCCCTGTATATTAAAAATTGAAAGCGTCACGTGTGAGTCTTCGGGAATTGTATAGTTTATTGCTGTCGATGAGTTAAAGGGATTCGGATAGTTCTGACCCAGATCCGCCATAAGAGTCCGGGCGATTTCAACTGTAACCTGTTCGCTGTACTTCAGATTCCCGTCGGTTCCAAGCATCTTAAGTCTGTAGGCGTAAAAGCCGGGATTCAGGCCGTTATCTATAAATGAATATTCCTGCTGCGAGGTGCAGTAGCCGAATGCCTGAACCTCACCTGCTTTCTGCCAGTTGAAATTGCGGGAATTCTCATTAAAGAGCGCTGAGCGTTCAATTTCAAACCTGCTGCTGTTGATCTCTGTCTGTGTCTCCCAGAGCAGGGTTACATGGCTGCCCGATGAGGCAGCTGTAAAACCTGAAAGGTCAACCGGAAGCGGGGGCACTTTGCCTGCAGCCCAGTCGGCGGAAAAATTTGTAACGCCCGGAATACTGACTGTATGTTTCCTCGGGTTAAGAATGCTTTTGGGGAAATTCCATCTGCCTGTAAAAATACCGAGGTTATATTCATCCTCATTACCTGAAACGTCATGCGGCTGGTACTGGAACGTCAGGTCAGCCTTTGAAATCCCGTCCGATTCGATTGTCCAGTATCTTTTAAGGTTAACCTTTCCGATGGCGTTTGGGTGGCGGCCGTGGAATTCCTTTACTGTAATGCTTCCGGTGCCCTCCAGGGCCCTGATTGTGACCGGGGCATAACCTCCTGCCTCTGTTCCCAGCTCGAACGTCCTGGAGGCTGAATTTGTAAAGCTCTTTTTAAGCGTTCCTATTACATATCCGTCCGTTCTGGCGAGTTTTGAATTCGGGCCCAGTGCAAGCGTGTAAAAGCCGGTGTTAATTCTGGCTGAGTTCAGGGATAGGTTTCCTTTAAGAGCCACATTGCCCTTCAGGCTTATTATTCCCGTCTTGTTTTTAATTTCCACGTCGTGGAAAACCGCATCCGAAGGATCTGAAATTGTCTGGGGTGTAAGTCCGGTAAGAATAACAGAGCTGCGGCCGGGAACAAAAGTGCCCTTATTGATCCAGTTTCCGCTGACTTCCAAATCAATTTTATTCTGGATTTCCAGCGAGCAGCCGGAAGATATTTCAATACTGCCCTGAGCAGGAGTATAATTTGAGGTAATACCAAGAATGAATATGGCGGCAATTAAATATTTTCTCATCATCAAACAGCTATGTCGGAAATAAATATGGATAAAGGAACGTCAACCGGACAAAAATATTTAATTACAGGGATATATGCAAAAATTCTTTGTCCTCTTATCAGCCCGGAGGCCAGTGCATCTTGCGGCCGCCCAAAAGATGCAGGTGCAGATGATGCACGTCCTGACCGCTTTCGGGGCCTGAGTTTATAACAATGCGGAAACCCTTTTCGGATATTCCTTCGGCTCTGGCAATTTCATTTACCGCATCAAAGAGCTTGCCCAGAAGTTCGGCATGCTCTGAGGCTTTGATCTGTGTGGTATTCTCAATTTCCACTTTCTTCGGAATGACTAAAATGTGTATGGGAGCCTGGGGATTGATATCCCTGAAGGCAAGCACATCTTCGTTCTCATAAACAATTTTAGCAGGGATTTCCTTCCGGATGATTTTTGAAAATATAGTTTCAGCCATTATTCTCTCCCTTTTTCTATGTCGTACTTTTTCATTTTTGCATAGAGGTGGCTTCTCTGAATATCCAGCAGCTCAGCGGTCTTGCTGATATTCCAGTCATTTGCTTCAAGCTGCCTTATAATAAAAGCGCGTTCGGCTTTTTCCTTAAAATCCTGAAACGAATTATTGATATTCATAATATCGCCCATGCCTGAAGGGGAGGGGGGAACGATCTTAAATACGTCCTTGTCGTTTATTTCCTTCTGGGGCATCATAATAATAATTCTTTCAACAATATTTCTTAACTCACGCACGTTTCCCGTCCACTCAAAGCTCTGCAGGGCTTTAATTGCAGCCGGGATAAACTTTACGGCGGGAATTTTATATTTTGAGGAGATTTCGCCTGCAAAATGTTCAACCAGAAGGGGAATATCTTCCACTCTGTCCTTAAGGGCAGGAACCACAATTGGTATAACGTTCAGGCGGTGAAAAAGATCCTCCCTGAAGGTGCCTTTTTCAATTTCTTCCTTGAGGTTTTTATTTGTAGCCGAAACGATTCTTACGTCGACGTCAATTTTTTTGCTGCCGCCCACGCGCTCAATCTTGCCGTCTTCAATTGCCTTGAGAACTTTTGCCTGCGCCTGAAGACTCATATCCCCGATTTCATCGAGAAAAAGTGTGCCTTTGTTTGCAAGCTCGAACTTGCCGATTCTCTGCTGGAATGCGCCTGTGAAGCTTCCTTTCTCATGGCCGAAAAGTTCGGATTCTATGAGCTCATTTGGAATGGCCGCGCAGTTAACTTCCACAAAACTCTGGTTCGCCCTCAGGCTCTGGCGGTGGATTTCGCGCGCCACGAGCTCTTTACCCGTGCCGTTTCCGCCCGTGATGAGCACTCTTACGTCCATCAGAGATACTCTTGAGATAACCTGA